>NZ_CAMQXC010000001.1 GCF_947038635.1 uncultured Cetobacterium sp.
GTATAGCACAATCCATTCACTAACGCAACTATTTTTTTATATTTTTTATTTTTTTTGTAAAAGAACAACACAATAAGATTTTATTCCTTCCTCATTGCCTGTAAATCCTAGTTTTTCTTCTGTAGTAGCTTTTATACTTATATTTGAAATTTCCGTTTCTAATACTTTAGAAATTTTATCTCTCATTTCATCTAAATAAGGTTTCAATTTAGGTTGTTGAGCAACAATTATACAATCTAAATTTATAATTCTATATCCTTTTTCTTTAATTAAACTAAATACTCTTTCTAAAAGTATCATACTATCTATATCTTTATATTCATTTGATGTATCTGGAAAATGTTGACCTATATCTCCTAAAGCTAAAGCTCCTAAAAGAGCATCCATTACAGCATGGACCAATACATCACCATCTGAGTGACCCAAGACACCTTTTAGGTGAGGTATCTCTACCCCACCTAAAATTAATTTTCTTCCTTCAACTAATCTATGAACATCATAACCATTTCCTATTCTTAACATGAAGACTACCTACTTCCACTCATTATAAATTCTATTATAAAAATCTAAAATCTCTTCAGTTGTAACTGTTGATGTTCCCATTTTTCCCACTACTACACCTGCTGCAGTATTTGCTATCTTAGCAGCTTCATGCAATGTTACACCTGCTGCACTAGCTAACGTAAATACAGAGATAACTGTATCTCCTGCCCCTGTTACATCAAATACTTCTTTTGCATATGTTGGAATATTTATTACCTCATCATTTTGAAACAAACTCATTCCCTCTTCACTTCTTGTTAAAAGAAGATTATTTAATTCTAATTTTTCTTTTAATTCTTTTCCAACTTCTATTATATTATCAAAACTTTTTTTACCTAAACACTCAATGGCTTCCTTTCTATTTGGTGTCATTGAAGTCGCTCCAATATAGTTTAAAGCGTTTTTAGGCTTTGGATCAACTGTTACTATTATCCCTTTTTCTTTACATAATGATATTATCTTTTTTACAACTTTTGGTGTTAGAACTCCCTTATCATAATCAGATAAAATTATTGCATCTAATCCATCAATTTGTTTCTCTATCTGTTTTAATAAAATATCTTCTAAATTTTCAGTGATTGGTCTTGCATCTTCCCAATCTAATCTTAAAAGTTGTTGGTTTCCACCTATTATTCTCCTTTTTACAATAGTAGGCCTATCTTCACTTCTTACAATCCCCATTGTTTCTATAGATTTTTTTTCTAACTCTTTTATTAATCTATCTCCATCAAAATCTTCTCCAACAACTCCAAAACAAACTGCTTTAGCTCCTAATGTTGATAGATTATTAACTACGTTTGCTGCTCCACCTAATACAAATCTTTCCTCTTTTATTGAAACTACTGGTACTGGTGCTTCTGGAGAAATTCTTTCAACTGATCCAATTAAATAATCATCTAACATCATATCCCCAACTACTGCTACTTTTAAATTTTGAAAACTTTTAAGTATCTCTTCTAATCTACTTTTTTCCATTTTAAATCTCCTCTATTACTTCAGCTTTTAATTTTATGTATAAATCTGTATGTTCTAATCTACTTGATTTACTCTTAAATAAAATTCCTACAGCTGGAATTTCACTTAAAATAGGAACTTTACTATTTATTTTTTGATCTATTTTTCTTTTTAAACCACCTATTAAAATCACATCATTATTTTTTAATCTAACTTTTGTTTGAAGATTTCTAGATATTTTAGAACCTCCATCCGCATTAAATGTTCCAGAATTAATATCACTAGGTTTTAAAGATTTTTTTAATTTAAAATCACTTGCTTCTAAATTCAAATCTAAATAAACACTATTATCTTCTTTTATGTATGGTAAAACTTTTAATATAATTCCAGCTTCTTTAAATATAGGTGTATATGTAACAGTATCATTATTTGTGTTTTCTTCTTTATCTTGACCAACAATAACCTCTTCCGTCATTTTCAAAACTCCAGTTTCACCATTCAATAATATTATTGATGGTAACGCATTTATTGTTAAATCTTGAGTTGTTTCTAACAAAGTCAAAGTTAAGTCTAAAACATCTTTTCCACTGTTAAATTTACTTATAAAATTTATAGAACTTCCCATTATTTCACCTAAACCATCTACTGTCCCAGATATAAGCGTTTCTAAATATATACCACTACTTTTATCAGATAATCTTCCTTGAGTATCATAGGCCCAATTAAAACCAAGCTCTTCAAAAAGATTTTCTTTTACATCAATTATCTCTGCGGTAACTCTAACTTGTTTTTTTCTTCTATCTAATTTCTTTATTAAACTTTTTGCAGTATAAACTATATCACCTTTTCCAAAAAGCACTATAGAATTATTTCCAGAACTAATTGAAACTTTTAATTTATCTTCAAAAGTTTCTTTTATTATTTTTTCAATCTCTTCATGGTTTAAATTTTCCAATGAAATATTTTCTATTATATCATCTTTTTTGTTTTTTTGTTCCCTTTCTTGAGGGATATTTTTAGGGAAATTCAAATTTTTTCTCTCTACGTAAAAATCAAATTTATTAACTCCATCCTTTATTTCTAAAAAATCACCATTATAAGTATAATCATTAGATAAAATAGATATAAAATAAGTTCCCTTTACAATACTATCTATTAAATATTCTCCATAAGTTCCTGAATAAGCTTCAATAGTTTCTCTTCTTTTTAAAATTATTTTTACTCCCTTTAACTCTTTATTTGTATTTTTATCAAATACTTTTCCAACTAGCATATCTTTATCTTCTGATTTTCTTCCACGAAATATTAATGTTTTTCCATTTTTTATTTTAGTTAGTCCGTATGTTGTTTCCATTACATCCAAAATTTCATCTATAGATGTTCCCTTTTTAAAATATCCATCAACAACTATATCTTTTACATAGCTATCTCCAATCATTGTATATTTAGAATATTTCGAAAGATGAGCAAATAAATCTACAATAGGGATATCCTTTAAATCTAATTCCTTTGGATATGTTTCCATTGAGAAATTAGCAAGATATATGAAAATAAATAATATAAAAATTTTATATTTCATTTAAATAGACCTCCTTTTTTTACCAATTTCTCTTGTTTTATTTTTTTTAAAAGTCCCATCATTATAATAATCATAATCTAAATTTTCTTTTTTATTATTGAATATATACATAACATTCATTTTTAAATCTAAAATATTATCATTTATTTCTATCAATATAGAATCCTTTTTTAATGTTATATATCTTTTTTCTTCTTCTAACTGAAATATAAAATTATAGATATCCATTTCTCTTCCTGTACTATGATAAAAAAAAGTTCCCTCTATATCATTTAAACTTTTTATTGCTTTTACTTCTCTTCCAATTACCTCAATTGTTAAATTATTTTCATTTGAAATATCATCAATGAATTTGAAAACATCGTATTCATTATTGAAAATTAATTTTTGTTTCTCTTCTAATAATTCATTTTTTTTTGAAATTAAATTTTTTTCTTCATCAGTATTTCTCTTCAATATTCTTTGTTTTTCTATTTCTATACTTTTTAAATTTTTAAGTTCTATTTTTAATTTTTCTCTTATATCAAATCTGTTTTTTAAAACTAATATTGGTTTAAATAATAAAAAATATATTATTAAAAAATTTATTATTGTAAGTATAACTTTAATTTTTAAATTTAAATTCTTTAACTTATCTCTAATTCCATTAAAAAATATACAATTTCCCCCTCTTTTTTTATAAAATCAAATTTTGATTCAATAATTTTTTTATCCATTAATAAATATTTTTTCAGCTTAAATATATTATTTATATTTTTTCCTGTTCCATTTAATATTATTTTATTTTCTAAAAACTCTATTTTTTCTAAGTTTACATCAGATTTTTTACATGCTTTTGATAAAAAAACTAAACTATCCCCAATTTTAGTTTTTTTAAATTTTAACTCTTCATCTTCATCTAAGGAAATTTGAGAAATTTTAATATCTAACTCTTTTAAACTTTTCTTATGACTAATAATTTCTTTTTTTAAATTTAAATTTTCTATATCTAACTTATAATTTCTTAAATAAATAGCTAAACCAAAAATAAACTCTATTGTTAATATTGTCAATAATACTATTTTAATCTTTTTTCCTGTTACTTTAGGTTCTTTTAATAACCATCCATTTTTATTAATAATTTCTTTTATTTGAAGAATTATTTCATTATCTAAAACAATTTTTATTTTTAGTATTACTTCATCAGCAACTTCATATATAGATAATAATTCATTTATTTCTCTTGGAATATCCTCTTCATTTTGAAATAAACCTTGATTAATTATTTCTCCATCTTCTGATAATTTTATTCCTCTATCACTAATTTCCAATATTTTCATTTTTTAATCTAGCCTCAACTCCTCTTATCTCTCTTTTATAACTTTTAAAAAAATCTAATTCTCCTTGTAAATATTCATAAAATAAATCTATTTTAATTTCTATTTGATTTTTTTCTATATCTATAACTTTAATTAATTTTATTTCAAAAATATTTTTTGTAAATGGAATAAACTTTAATCTATCTTCTATAAGTTTTTCATTTTGTTTAACTGTATCTCTTTTATAACCACTTTTAGAAATTTCATTTACATCAATCCAAATAAGAGTTTTATCTTCAAAATACTCAATTATATCTCTATAATCACCACTTTCAATTAAATTGTTTCCTTTAAAAATTTCATACTCTGCTACTGTAGAAAGATTTTCTGTAATCCAATAGTCATCATTTGATATTTTTAAAGAAGATAAACTATCAATTTCATTTTTATAATTTAATAAGCTCATCGAAAATAACCAAACTAAAAGAGTAAGAATAAATAAAATACTTGGAAGAATATATCCATTATTTTTTGAACTCTTTTTTAAATTTTTCATTTAAGTAGTGTCCCTCCATTGAAACTCCATAATCTTCTAAATTAAAATTTGCTTTTAGATTTTTTATAATATTCTCTCTACTTTCGATCTCTACATTTATCATATTTTTTCTTTTATATTTTCCAGAAAAAGATGTAATAATACTGTCTTCTGAATAATATATCTCTATATCGGAGTAAGATTCTTCTCCAGGAATATATTTTTCAACTATAAGTGTATTTCCGTTCTTTAAAGATGGCTTAGAGTAATCAATATAAACATTTATTTTCTCTAAATTATATATTTTATATTCCAATGATTCATATATAGATGTATTTATACTTTCTAATATTAATTTCATATTCTTATTAAAACGAAATCTATTCATTTCTAGTTTTCTTTCTATGTTTAGATATTTTAAATAATAAAATAAAATTTGGAAAATAATTGTAATTATTACTAAAGTAGATAATATTTCTATTATTGAAAATCCTTTATTTTTGTCTATATACATATAATTTACTCTCTCTTTTTAAACTATTTTTTTCCACTTTTATCTCTAATTCGTATATTTTTTCATAAATTTTCTTTGTTTTTATATTAATTGTATACTCTTCATTTGAAGAGATATAATCACCTATATTTAACGAATTTTTATAAAATGATCTAATTTTTTCTATTTCATTTTCTAAATTATTAAATTCATTTAATTTATTAAATCCTTTTTTTAAAGAGATTAAAGAATATAATAGTGGATTTAAAACTAATAATAATATAATTAGACTTATTAAAACCTCTAAATATGTTCCTCCCTTTCTACCATTTTCCATAATTTTCCTTAATTATAACTAAAAAATATGACAAAATTAAAAATGGCCCAAAAGCTATATCTTTATCTAGTTTTTTTAAAAATATATATTTTCCTCCTAAATAAATTAAAGGAGTAATAAAACTTATATTTAAAAAAATTAATATATCAAAAACTTTATCAAATTTTAAAAGAAATCCTAAACTTGTAACTAGTTTTACATCTCCCATTCCTATACATTCTTTATTTAAAATATCACTTCCATATCCATATATTAAGATAAAAGGCAATGTATATAATGCAGCACCCAAAATTCTTTCTTGTAAATCTCCTTCTAAAAAACCTAAAATTATCCCTAAAAAAAGTAATGCTAAATTGCTTTTATTCAAAATTATTTTTTCTCTTACATCTCTTATTATTATCTCTAATAAAATTACTACTATAAAAAAATATACTATAACTTTGACCATTCATCTCCCCTTATATTAAATTCAGCTGTATCTCCATGAGGAGTTAATATAAATTCTTTATTACTATTTAAATCTACCTTTACTTTTCCACCATATTTTATTTCTTTAGTTTCTGGACTTTCTTTACTTCCTCCAATATCTATTAAAAGTTCATTTTCTACTAATTCAAATTTATCTCCTACATATTTCGATAATTCTACTAAAATATCATTCATACTATTATCTTTTGAACTTGGATAATTTCCGTTTTCTAAATAGTAAGTTTCATTAGCCATTCTTAAACTTTGCAGTGTATTTATTGCCTTTGAATCCTTTGCAAGAGCTAAGTAGTCTCTTACTTTTGGAGCTATAAAACTACTTAAAATACCTATTACACCTAAAACTAAAACTATTTCAATTACACTAAATCCTTTATTTTTCTTCTTTTTCATTAAACCTCCTAAATTTCTAAAATATCACTCATATTTAATATTGGTAAATACAAACCAATTACAAATACGCTTATTAATATTCCTACAAGCAATAATAAAATAGGCTCTGATAGTTTTAAAACTATCTTTAACTTTTTATTTAACTCCTCTTCTCTCACTAAAGAAATCTCTTTTAAAACTATTTCGACAGTTCCACTTTCTTCTCCAACTTTAATCATATCTATTTCTTCTAAAGATAATATATTGAGTTTCTTAAAACATTCTGAGAGCAACTCTCCTTTTTTTATATTTTTTAATATAAACATTCTGTTTTTTAAATATCCACTATCTAAATTTTCTAAAATAATATCTATTCCCTTATCTATCGATATTCCTGATTCTAATAATAGAGAAAGATTTTCTAAAATATTTATTATATATTTTTCCAATAAATATTTTTTTATAAAAGATACCTTTTGTAATTGCTTTTTTAAATGAAAAAATTTTATAGAAAAAAAAAATACACAAATTATTATAATTATTGTGTAGGGAAATTTATTCAAGATATGTTGAGTATTTAAAATTATTCTTGTTAAAAATGGTAATTTATTTTTTTCTATTTCATATAATATTTGAAAATTAGGTACAATAAAGTAAAAAATTAAAAGTATTATTATTGTTGATATGAATAAGATAAAAGTTGGATATGATAAAGCTATTTTTAACTCATTTTTTAATTTTTCTTTTTTTTGTTTCAAATAAGCTACTTTTAAAAAACCATCACCTATTTTTCCAGCATTTTCTGAAACATAGATTATTAAAAGCTCTCTTTCTTTTATTAAATTCTCACTTCTTAAAATTTCATATATATCCTCTCCTTTCTCTAATTTTTTATAAAGATTAAAAATTCTAAATTTTAAACTTAAATTTTTACAACTATTTTTTTGAAACTCTATAGATTTTTTTAAGGAAAGTCCTGCGTTTAATAGTCTTCCTATTTTAAAATATATTTTCTCTAACTCTTTCTCTTTAATCCTCCTTTCAAATTGTATTTCTAAAATTTTTATTAATTTTTTTTTATCTTTAACTAATCTATCTAAAAGTATTTTTTTATTTTTTTCTAAATATATATCTTCTATCTGATTTCTTTCTTTATCAAGAATAAGACATCTATATAATTTCATATTAAGCACTCTTTTAAAACTTCAGATTTTGTTGTAATTCTAGTTTCGACTTTTATAAAACCATTATCTAAAAGTGTTTTAAAACCTTTTAACTTTAAATAATTCTCTAAATCTTTTATACTTTTATTTAAAATAATATCTCTTATCTCTTTATCAAAAAATATTATCTCTTCTACAACTTCTCTACCTTTAAAACCTTCATTGCAACAACTATTTTCAGTTTTGCCACCACATATTTTACATACTTTTCTAACTAATCTTTGACTTTCAATAGCATTTATAGCTGTTGCAATAATAAATTTATCTACTCCAAAATTGATTAATCTATCAATAGCTGATATTGCATCTTTTGTGTGAAGAGTAGTTATAACCAAATGACCTGTTAAAGATGCCATTAATGCTATTTCTGCAGTTTCTTTATCTCGTATCTCTCCAACTAATATAATATCTGGATCTTGTCTTAAAACACTTCTTAATATTTTTGAAAAATCTAGTCCTATCTCATTTTTACATTGAATTTGATTAATATTTGGAAATTGATATTCTATTGGATCTTCTATTGTAATTATATTTAATTTTTCATTATTTAAATAATTTACTATTGAATAAAGAGTTGTTGTTTTTCCACTTCCAGTTGGTCCACAAAATAGTAATAATCCATTTTTTCTATTCAACAGTTCTTTTAGTTTAATTAAATTTTCATTTGTAAATCCTAAATTTTCTAAAGAAACTTCAGATATATTATTTTTTAATATTCTTAAAACACACCTTTCTCCAAATATAGTTGGAACTAATGAAACTCTAAAATCTATTTTCTCATTCTTGTATCGTCCTTTAAATCTTCCGTCTTGAGGAAGTCTTTTCTCTCCAATATCAAGTTCACTCATTAACTTTAGCTTAGTCATTAATTTTAATCCAAAATTTTTATTTAAATCTTGATAGTATTTTAAGATACCATCTATACGAACTCTTATTTTAATATCAATTTCTTTTGATTCTATATGTATATCTGAAACATTCTCTTTTAAACTATAGAATATTAATTCATTTAAAAATTCTAAGATATCTTCTTTATTATTTTTTATTTCACTAAAGTCCCTTATTTCAAAAACTTCTCTTTTAAAATAAATATTTTCCCCCATATATCATCTCCTTTCAACTTTTAATACTTTGAATTGAATTTTATTCTCATTTGTAGAAACTTTTACATATTTAATTAACATTTTATTTTTATATGTTGTTTTTATTGGTACAACAGTAAAAACAATCATTATTAAAAAATAATTTTTTAAATTCATTGTTCCTCCATCCATCCAATTCTATTTTGTCCCTCTTGTGAATAGTGATAATTCAATATGTTATCGTAATTAATATCCTTTACAGCTCTATTTAAATATATATTTATTTTTAAAACTTTTTCTTTCTGAAATGTATAAAATGCAACTCTATTTTCAACTTGATTATTATAACCAAATACATATATTGTAAAAGCTTTACTTAAATTTCCACTTTTTGTTGTATCAACTTTAAATTTTTGATTTCTACTGTTATCATAAATTATTTCATATTTTAGTTTTTCAGGAAGATATAATTTTTCTATAATTTCACTATTTAATTTTTTTACATTTAAATTCTTATTTAACATGTCAATTTCTATCTGATATTTACTTTTTTCATATAGCGATCTCATAGTATATTTAATAAAAAAAGTTTGAATGATACGTCTACTTTTTTCAAGGTCCATTTTCTCATTATATTTTAATATTTTGTAAAATAAAAAAGAGCTAACTATAAAAATAATAGCAATACATGCTATTGTCTCTAAAAAAGTTAGCCCTTTGTTCTTTTTATTTTTGTTCATACTCACCTTCTCTTAAAGAAAATTATTTTATTTTTTTAAAAGATACATCAAGTTGGTCAAAAGATGAAATATATTTCACTCCTATACTTTCTAAAAAATCATATGCTTTTTTAAAATCTTTACCTAAATCTGATGCTTTATGTGAATCTGAACCTATTGTTATAACTTCTCCTCCTAGTTTAAAATAACGTTTTACTATATCATCACAAGGATAAAATCTATTTTCATTATATCTTATTCCAGAAGTATTAATTTCAATACCCTTTCCTTTAGAAATAATTTTTTTTAAAATCTCATCAATTATATCTTGATATCTTATATAATCTATAAAACCTTTTTTGTCAATACCACCATATCTTGTAATAAAGTCAAGATGACCTTGAACACTAAACCCATTGAAGTTTTCTACACTTTTTAATATTTCTAAAAAATATTTGTCATGAGCTTGTTCTCTTGTTTTGGTTTCCCAAAACTCCTTTTGATCTAAAAGTAATTTATCCACACTGTGAACAGAAGATATTATAAAATCAAATGGATATTTTTCTATAATTTTATCTCCAACTTCTCCTAGATGTCTTTGAATTCCAAATTCCATCCCTAATTTTATATCTAAGTCACCCTTATGTTGTTCTTTTAACTTTAAAATCGTTGGAACGTATTCATCTAAATTTAACATAAAATCATTACTATTCATTGTCCCAATTACATCTAAATCCATATGATCAGTTATTGCAATTTCTTTAATACCTAATTCTTTTGCTTTTCTACAAATTCTATCTAAATCTTCTACAGAATCTCCAGAAAAACTACTATGTATATGATAATCACTAATAATCACTATTTTTCCTCCAAAATCTATTTTATAGTTATAAGTATAACAAAAAAAACTGTAAATACAAGTTATTTAACTTTATCTTTACAGTTTTTATTATTGTCCGTAGTACTATTATTTTTTTAAAGTTGCTAAAAGTAAAGCTATATCATTTCCTGTTACTCCACTTATTCTTGAAGCTTCTCCTATTGAAAGAGGTTTAATCTCTTTTAATCCAGCTTTAGCTATATTTGAAATACCAGTTACAGTATCAAAATCAAAATCTTCCGGAATACTTAAAGCTTCTAATCTTTTAAATCTTTCTATCTGCTCTCTCTCTCTTTCAATAAATACCTCATACTTTATCATCGTCTCAATTTGATTTTTTACAAATTCAGGATATTCAGGAATATGTAATAAATGAGCTAAATCATCATATGAAACCTCTTTAAATTTAAGAAGTTCATTTGCTTGAACCCCTTTAGTTAATCTTTGTTCTGCTCCCTTTTTTTCTAATAATTCATTAGCATCTTTCATTGGAACTTTTGTTTCTTTTATTCTCTCAATCTCTTTATATACATCTTCTCTACATTTTTTCAAATAATTAATTTTATCTTCTGGAACAATTCCAATCTCCTCAGCTTTATCTAATAGTCTCATAAAACCATTATCAAATCTAAGTGTCAATCTATACTCTGATCTAGATGGTAACACTCTATAAGGCTCAGGTGTCTTTTTATGAATGATATCATCAACTAGTACTCCTATATATCCTTCACTTCTATCAAAAATTACAGGCTGCTTATTTAATGTTTTTCTTGCTGCATTAACTCCAGCAATAAATCCTTGTGTTGCTGCCTCTTCATATCCAGATGTTCCATTTATCTGACCTGCAAAATATAATCCTTTTATTTTTTTACTTTCTAAACTTGGATATAATTGTGATGCAGGTGCATAATCATACTCTACTGCATAACCATATCTCATTATTTTAGCATTTTCTAGACCTTTGATAGATTTTAACATCGCTTCTTGAGCAAACGGTGGCATTGCTGTCGTTAATCCATTCACATAAAGTTCATTTGATTCACTTGATTCTAACTCCAAAAATATCTGATGGTCATATTTATCTGGAAAGTTTAAAACCTTTCTATCTAAAGATGGACAGTGTCTAGGTCCATGTGTTTCAATTATTCCAGAAACTATTGGAGAAAATTTTAACATCTCTTTTGTTACATTTAAAGTTTCCTCTGAAGTATGAGTTAACCATGTTGGAACTACATTATTTTTTTCTTTTTGTGTATATATAGAAAAATATCTTGGATGCTCCTCTCCATAAAGTGGCTTCATAACAGAAAAATCCACAGTTCTCTTATCTATTCTTGGAGGAGTTGCTGTTTGATATCTTTCTAAATGTATTCCATTCTTTTGTAAACTATCTGATAATTTTTCAGCTGAATTTTCACCCATTCTTCCAGCAGGATATTTTACATCTCCTATAACTATTCTTCCTTTTAAAAATGTTCCAGTAGCTAATACAACTGTTTCTGCTAAATATTCAATTCCTAAAGCTGTTTTAACACCTTTAATCATATCATTTTCAAGCAAAAGTTCATCTACACTATCTTGCATAATCTCTAAGTTTTCAGTTTCTTCAAGTAATGTTTTCATTTTTGTTCTATATAAAAATTTGTCAGCTTGTCCTCTTGTTATTCTAGCAGCAGGACCTTTACTTGTATTTAAATGTTTTAATTGAAGATTGTATTGATCTGTATGTCTTCCCATCTCTCCACCTAAAACATCTATCTCTGCAACTAAATTACTTTTTCCAGGTCCACCTATTGATGGATTACATGACATCATTCCTATATTATCTAATGCCAACGTAAAAAGTAGTGTTTTTCTATTCAATCTAGCACTTGCTAAAGCAGCTTCAACTCCAGCATGTCCTCCACCAACAACTATTACATCATATTTAAAAGTCATATATTTCTCCTTTTATTTTTGTCCATATACATAAATAAATATCAAAAAAATTATAGCCACAGACAATAAATCTGTGGCTGATACCTTTTATTTTCCTACACAGAAATTACTAAAGATATGATCTAAAAGATCTTCATTACTAATCTCTCCCGTTACCTCTGACAATGAATCTAAAGCTTCTTTTAAATCGACAGCTATTAAATCCATTGGTAATCCCATATCTATTGTTTCAAATATATTTTCCACTGCTTGCTTAGTTTTTTCCAATGCTGACTTATGTCTAACGTTAGTAATAACTAATTTTTGTGAACTATCTTCAACTTGGCCAGAAATAACATAATTGTATATCTCTTTCTCCATTGAATCTATTCCTATTTTTTCTAATGCAGAAATTTTTATCCATTTTTTTATTTTTGTTAATGGTGTTATATCTAATTTAGATTCTACATCTGTTTTGTTTATAAGACCTATAACTTTATCAGCATGAATTCTTTCATGAATTTTTAAATCTTCTTCATCTAATTCTCTAGAGTTATCAACAACAAATAAGACTAAATCTGCCTTTTCAATTAACTCTTTTGATTTTTCTACACCTATATTCTCTACTAAATCATCTGTTTTTCTTATTCCTGCAGTATCTACTAAAACTAAAGGAATTCCATTCAGATTGACAACTTCTTCAATAATATCTCTAGTAGTTCCAGCTATATGAGTTACAATAGCTCTTTCTTCTCTTAAAATAGAGTTTAATAAACTTGATTTTCCAACATTAGGCTTTCCTACAATAGCTGTTTTTACACCCTCTTTAATCATTTTTCCTTTATTATAAGATTTAATTAAAGCATCTGTTGTATTTACAACGTTATGTAAATTTTCTACTAAGTCATGTGGTAATGGATCATCTATTCCTTCTTCAGGATAATCTAAAACTACATTGACATGTGCTGAAACATCTAAAAGTTGTTTTTTTAATATATCAATTTGCTCTCTTAAATCTCCTCTAAGTTGATTTAATGATAATGATATACTTTTATCAGTTTTTCCATGTATTAAATCTATTACAGCTTCAGCTTGAGTTAAGTCTAATCTTCCATTCATGAAAGCTCTTCTAGTAAATTCACCTATTTCAGCTATTCTAGCTCCACTTTTTAAAACTAATTCTAAGACTTTTTCTGTAATCAGAAATCCACCATGACAGTTTATTTCTACAATATCTTCTTTTGTATAAGTGTTAGGTCCTTTCATTATTGAAACTAAAACTTCATCTATAATTTCATCTCCATCATAAAGATGACCATAGTTAATGCTAAAATTTCTAAGTTCGCTAACATCTTTTTTTGATATAGGTTTAAATATTTTTGTTAGTATACATAAAGAATCACTTCCTGACATTCTAACAATTCCTATTCCACCTTCTCCTCTTGGAGTTGAAATGGCAGCAATAGTATCAAACATATAACTCACCCCTATTTCTTTTTTCTAATAACAATATATCTCTTAGGGTCTTTTCCTTCGCTATAAGTATCTAATTCTGAATATTTATTAACAACTTCATGTATAATTTTTCTTTCTCTTGGTGGCATCGGATTTAATTTTATTGGTTTAGTAGTTTTCATAGCTTTTTCAGCCATCTTTCTTGCTAAATCTCTCAATGTTACATTTCTTTTTTCTTTAAATCCTTCTACATCAACATCTATTCTAACATCTTTAATTAAAGTATTTAACAGATATTCATAGCTATTTAATGTTTTACCTTTTTTTCCAATAATTATTCCATTATCTTCACCATAAAGGTTTATAACACAATTTCTACCCTCTAATCTTAAAATTTCAACTTCTAAATCAAGTCCCATTTTATTTAATAATTCTTGAGATGTTTTTATTATCTCTTTTTCTCTATTTTCTTTTAATTCTTTTTTTGATTCTTTTTTTTCTTGTTCTGCTTCTATGTTAGTTTCTGATTTCTCTGTAGTTTTTACTACTTCATCTTTTTCTGGACCTGAAATCTTAATCTCTTCAGCTTCTACTTCTCTGCTAACTTCAACTTTATATAATCCATCTTTAGCAAAAAAACCAAAGAACGACTTAGGCTTCTCTAATTCAGTAACTTGAACAACTTGATCAGCAGTAACCTCCAATATCTTTATAGCTCTAGCAATAGCAACTTCTCTATTACTCGCTTTGATTTCAATTATATTTTCCATAACTCTAGTCTTAGTCTCCTTTTTTCATTATGAAATATTGTTGTACAATTCCCACAAAGCTTGATGTTAACCAATAAACTTGTAGTCCTGCTGGCATTTTGTAAGAAATAAATACCATCATTACTGGGAAGATATACATCATTTGTTTCATTTGTGGATTACTATCTGTTCCTGTTAATTTCTGTTGAATAAATGCAACAACTCCATTTAAAACAGGTAATATATAATAAGGATCCGGTTGTAATAGATTCATCCATAAGAATGATTCAGCAGGAACGATTCCTCTTTCAGCTCTTAAAACACCAAATAGTGCCCATAAAATTGGTAATTGAACTAAAAGTGGTAAACATCCTCCAGCCGGATTTACATTTTTTTCTTTATAAAGTTCCATTGTTTTCTGGTTTAATAAATTTTTATCATGACCATATTTTTCTTTGTATTGCTCTAATATTGGTTGTAACTCTTTCATTTTTTTCATTGATTTATCTTGTTTCAATGTTAACGGTAATAATATTATTTTTATTAATATTGTTAATCCTATTATAGCTAAACCGAAATTTCCTGTAATTCCATTTATAAATAGCAATATTTGTTCAAATATTTTGTATAAAAATTCCATTTTATTTTTTTCCTCCGCATTTTTTAACTGGTGGCACTGGATCATATCCGCCTTTAGAATATGGGTGACACCTTAAAATTCTTAATATTCCCAAATACACTCCTTTAAAAACTCCATGCATTTCAATTGCATCATACATGTATTTTGAACAAGAAGGTTGAAATATACAGTTTTTCCCCAAAAATATTGAAATATATTTTTGATAAAATCTTATTAAAATCAAGATAGTTTTTTTCAAAATATAAACTAAACTATTTTTTAAATAATTTAGAATTTTTAAGAACACGGTCAAGATCTTTTTTCATCTCCTCAAAACTTAAAGTCTTAAATTTTTCTCCAGCTGTTCTTTTTGCAACAAAAATTATGTCATAACCTGTTATTAGGTTTTCTTCATTTAAACGACAATACTCTCTAAATAATCTTTTTAATCTGTTTCTACAAACTGCATTTCCAGTTTTTTTACTTACAACAAATCCAAATTTGTTTTCATTAGTTTCATTTGCTTTAAAAAAAATAAGAGAGTAATATCCAAATGATTTTTTTCCATAATTATAAACATTTTGAAACTCCCTATTTTTTTTTAAATTAATCATAATATTTAACTCCCTAAAATAGTCCTTAAATCTTTAAAAACCCGGTGTTTTAGATCACCGGGTTTTATGCTGATAATACTTTTCTTCCTCTTGCTCTTCTTCTCTTTAATACTTTTCTTCCGTTTTTAGTTGCCATTCTAGCTCTAAATCCGTGATCCTTCTTGTATTTTCTGTTATTTGGCTGATAAGTTCTTTTCATTTTTTCACCTCCTAAAAATATCTATATTTCAGATAAATATTTTAGAAGAAATTTTGAGTTTTGTCAAGTAAATTCTAATAAATAAAAAATTAATCTTAAAATTCAAACAAAATAATAAATTATAAGGAGATTGATTGTATTCATGCACATAGTTGTTTTTTGTTTTTTGTATAATGTTATATGTACAGACTAAGTTAAAAAAAAAACATACGTTCAACCATTGATTTTAAAGAATTTATATATAAAAAAATATTATTGATAATATACAATTGAAATACTGTTGATTTTATTGAGTAGTGTTAGCACTTAATTTATTTAAATCTAATAAAATCAATACTTTTTAAATATTATTGATAATATACATAAAAGAGAAGTCCAATTTTACAGGAGTTTTGTGTATTAGTAGATTTATAAAGCTAGAAAAATCAATAGTTTTATAAAAAAAATAAATATTATTGTGAGTATACATAAAAGAAAAGGTTATTTTATAAGGGATTTTAATTTAGTAAATAATAAAAACTTAATAAATATAAGCTTTTTAATAATTGAAAAAATATTATTGATAATATACACAAAATAAACCGTTTATTTATATACATTTAGACTTATTTAAAAATTAAAAAACCTTATTTTATAAGGGGATTAAAAAACAAAAAAATATTATTGTTAATATACAGAAAAAATGGTATATTATATTACGCTAAATATATTTATTATTGTTAATATACATATTTAGTATTATAAAATTATAGAGAGGTTTTTAATGGAAAAGAAGGTGAAAAAAGAAAAAGATGATATCGTAGAAAATTTTAATATAACATCTACAGGATCACTTTTAACAGATATAACAAAAATTGATATAAGATTAAATCAATTACCAGATATTGAAGTTAGAGAAGTTATAATAAAAGAAACTGGAAATTTTTTAAATTTAAAAGATAATGTAATAAATATACCTGTCGAAATGATTGTTTTTCCATTTTTTACTCCTCAAAAACAAAATAAAAGAGTAAATTTTCAATATTCTTTTGAAGATTTAGGTGTTACTATGTATTGTACATTAGTAGCTAAAGATTCAAGAGATAAAGTATTTCAACCATCTATTTTTGAAGAAAAAATATATACGTATTTAATTTCAACTTATGAAGCAAAAAAAGATTTAGATGATGAAGATGAATATATTGAATTTGAAATTTCAGACTTTATAGTTCATTTTTTAGGAAATAAGATGAATAGAACTTATTATACAAAAGTTGAACAAGCTTTAAAGAATTTAAAGAATACAGAATATCAATTTATAGTTTCAAATCATACAAAATTAGGGAAGTATAAGTTTGAAGATGAGGAATTTAAGCTTCTAACTTATCAAAAATTAAAAAAAGGTAAAAAAATATATTATAGAGTTACTCTTAATAAAAACATAAGAAAAAAAATAAGTGATAAAAGATATATAAAATATAATTCAAAGGCTTTGATGGAAATTTTAGCAAAAGATCCTATAGCTGGAAGAATTTATAAATACATTAGTAAAATTAGATATGAAAAGCAAGAAGATAGAATAAATTTAAGAACAATAGCTGCAATTATTCCATTAAAAACAGAACAAACAACAGAAAGAGTAAATAAAAATGGAGATACAAAAACTTATGTTCTTTGTAGAATGAAGCAGGTATTGAAAAGAGTTGAAAAAGCCTATGATGTATTAGTCGAACTTGGATATGTGGAGTATTACAAATCATATCAAGATAAAAGTGAAGATACATATTATATAATTTATAAATTTAATAGTAAAAAAGATGGAGAATGTCATGTTTCGTCATTTATAGAAAATTCAAAGTCAAATAAGCCTAAAGAGATTACTTATTCAAAAGAGAAAGAAAGATATGTTGAAAAATCCAATTTTAATTCCGATGATATAGAAGAAGCTGAAATTGTTGAGATTATAAATGAAAAACCAAAAAAAGAAGAAAAATTAAAGATAGAGAGTAAAAAAGAAGTAAAAAAAGAAGTTATAAAAAAAGTTGAAAAAAATAATGAATTTATTTATCCAGATGAAGTAATAAAATATATTCAAAAAGCCAAGAAAAATATATATGTTTCAAGATCGTGGGATAAAAGAACAGATACAAAGATAAAGAAAATTTTTATAGAAGAGGGAGAAATTGTTTTAATTGAAGTCTTGAAAATTATATATAAAAATTTGAATTCTAATATAAAAACAACTTTAGTTCAATACATAAATGGTGTTCTAAAAAATCTCTTAAGTCAAGAAAATGATGTTTCAAAACAAAACTTAACTTTATTTAACAATATTGTTAAAGAAAAAGGATTAATAAGTAAAAAGAAAATAAATCAAGCAAGAAGAACCGTTAAAAAACCAGTTATAAATAGTTTAAAAGAATTAATTGATGAAACTGATATATCTGTAGATATATTAAAGGTTTTTGATGAATATGATGAGTATGAAAAATTAAAAATAGAGGAGCAAGCTATTAAACTTTGTTCTCTAGAAGAAAATATAGATGTGAATTTTTTACTTACTATGAAAAGAAAATCAAAAAAAATCTATTTTAATACAATAAAAAAATATATTGAGAGAGTTATTAATGAGTAGATTTAACAAAACGTTAAATATGTTAAATCAGAGTGTATAAAATAGTTAAAATATCATAAAATACACAATTAAAGACTTAAAAATGAACATTTTTTGACAAAAAAACAATTCAAAATAAAAATTGACAAAATTTTGAAAATTAAGTATTCTATATTTGAATAATAGATTTAAACTTTATGTTTTTATATAATAATAAACAATAAATGTAGAAAGGTGAGTAGGATTATGGTAAGTAAAACAGTTGAAATTAAAAATGAAACAGGACTACATACAAGACCTGGTAACGAATTTGTAAGTTTAGCAAAAAC
Organism: uncultured Cetobacterium sp.; assembly: GCF_947038635.1. GTDB lineage: Bacteria > Fusobacteriota > Fusobacteriia > Fusobacteriales > Fusobacteriaceae > Cetobacterium_A. The sequence continues at coordinate 18,977 of NZ_CAMQXC010000001.1, forward strand.
ATTTACATCTCAAATTGAATTAGAAAATGAAGAAGGAAAAAAAGTAAAAGGAACATCTTTACTAAAATTACTTTCTTTAGGAATTAAAAAAGGTGCAAAAATAACAGTTCATGCTGCAGGAGAAGATGAGAACGAAGCAGTTGAGAAGTTAGCTCACCTACTTGAAAATCTAAAGGACTAATAAATAGGACGATAGTTTAAAGTGTGAGAAGGATGGGGGTGACTCTGTCCTTTTTTTTGTCAAAAAATTAAAGTTTTGGGAGAGATAAAATATGAGAAAATTTGTAAAAGGTATAGACGCATCTCCAGGGGTAGCAGTAGGAAAAGTATTTTTATATAAAGAAGAGGAACTTTTCATAGATAAGAGTGAGTGCTCAAATATTGAGATTCAAAAAGAAAAGTTAATCGAAGGTAGAGAAAAAACAAAAGAGCAATTATTAAAAATTAGAGAAAAGACAGCTAGACAACTAGGTGAAGATAAAGCGGCAATATTTGATGGACATATAACATTATTAGAAGATGAAGATCTATTTGATGAAGTAACAGAACTAATTGAAGATGAAAAAATAACAGCAGAAAATGCTTTAGAGCAAGGTATCAGCGGATATTGTGATATGTTAGCAAACTTAGAAGATGAGTATTTAAGAGAAAGAGCAGCAGATTTAAGAGATATAGCTAAAAGATGGTTATACAACATTGTAGGAATAGATATTGTTGATTTATCTTCACTTCCTGCAAATTCAGTTGTAGTAGCAAGAGATTTAACTCCATCAGATACTGCTCAATTAGACTTAAAAAATGTTGTAGCATTTATAACTGATATTGGTGGAAAAACAGCTCACTCATCTATTATGGCTAGATCTTTAGAGATACCTGCAGTAGTTGGAACTGGAAACATAACTGAATTAGTAACTAATGAAGCTTCAATAATAGTTGATGCTTTAACTGGTGATGTTATAATTGAACCTACACAAGAGGATGTAGAGAAGTACTCAAAGAAAAGAGAAAAGTATTTAGAGGAAAAAGAGTTATTAAAGCAATTAAAGGATAAAACAGCTACATCGAAAGATGGAATAACAGTTGGAGCTTGGGCAAATATAGGATCTCCAAAAGATGTTGCAGGAGTTTTAAGAAATGGTGCTAATGGAATTGGTCTTTATAGAACAGAATTTTTATTCATGGCAAATGATAGATTCCCAACAGAGGATGAGCAATTTGAAGCTTATAAAATTGTTGCTGAATCAATGAAAGATGAAAATGGAAAATCATATCCAGTAACAATTAGAACAATGGATATAGGTGGAGACAAATCATTACCGTATATGGAGCTACCACATGAGGAAAATCCATTCTTAGGATGGAGAGCTTTAAGAATATGTCTAGATAGACCTGAAATCTTAAAAACACAGTTTAGAGCGCTTTTAAGAGCATCAGCATTTGGATATATTAAAATAATGTTACCTATGGTAATTTCAATAGAAGAGTGTAGAAGATCAAAAGCTTTATTAGAAGAGTGTAAAGCTGAATTAAGAGCTGAAGGAATAAAGTTTGATGAGGATATTCAATTAGGAATTATGATTGAAACTCCAGCTACAGCATTTAGAGCTAAATGGTTTGCGCAAGAGGTTGACTTCTTCTCAATAGGAACAAATGACTTAACTCAATATACACTAGCAGTAGATAGAGGAAACGAGAGAATATCTCATTTATATGATACATATAACCCAGGAGTTTTAGCAGCTATTAAAGCGGCAATAGATGGAGCTCACGAAGGTGGAATCTCTATATCAATGTGTGGAGAGTTTGCAGGAGAAGCTAGAGCAACAGCTTTATTATTTGGAATGGGATTAGATGCATTTTCAATGTCAGCTATTTCAGTTGCAAAAGTAAAGAAAAATGTAATGGCTATAGATAAAGCTTCAGCAGAGGCTTTAGTTGAAAGAGTAATGTCAATGAGTACAACAGAGGATGTATTAGCAGAAATAGATAAATATAACGAAGAACTATTAGGATAGTACTTTCAAAAAAAGGTGAAACTTTGTTTCACCTTTTTTTATTTTTAGAGTATACTATTGTAAAAAAGTAATAGGGAGGATGTTATGGGATTAAAAGATTTTAAAATAAAAGTTTCTAGAGAAAATATTTTACATAACTACCACTATTTAAAAAAACTTAGAAATAAAGATATAATTGCAGTTGTAAAAGCTAATGCTTATGGGCATGGAATAGAAAATATAGTTAAATTTTTATCAGAAAATGATTGTAAATATTTTGCAGTAGCTAGAGAATGTGAAGCTGAAAAAATATTAAAATTAAAAATAGAAAATATAAATATTATTATTTTAGAAACAATAGATGAAATAGAAATTTTAAAAAATAATAAAAATGTTCATATGGTAATAAATAGTTTTAAAGATCTTTTAGATCTTTTAGATAAAGGTGTTTCAACACAACAACTACATTTAAAATTAGATTTTGGATTTGGAAGAAATGGAATTTTAGAAAAAGATTTTTTTAAACTAAAAGAGTTGATAAAAGAAAAAAAATTAAAATTTAAGGGTCTTTGTACTCATGTTTTTGCTGCAGATTATGATGATATGGTTTTAATAGAAAAAAGATTTTCTCAAATATTAAAAGAATTAGGAAATGAAAGATTTGAAATTATTCATATGCAAAATAGTGCTGGAGTTATTTCGATAGAGGGTGAATTTTGTACTCATATAAGATGTGGAACTGTCTTATTTGGACTTCAAGAAATAGGATATTATGATCCATATATAAAAAGAGCTTTTAAATTAAATGGTAGAATATTAGATATAAAAGATATAGATGATTTAAAATATATAGGGTATGAAAAAAAAGAAAATTTAAATATAGGAAAATATAGAAAAGTAGCAAAAATTCGTTTAGGTTATGGAGATGGCTTTTCCAAAAGAAGTGAAGGTATTATGTCTATAATCAATAATAAAAAGTTTAAAATAGTTCATATTAGTATGGATAGTTCATTTATTTTAGTAGATGATTCAGTAAAAGAAGGGGATAACATTGAGATATTTCATGATTTAGAGGAAAGCATAAATCATTTAAAAGTTCCTCATTATGAATTTTTATCTTGTATAAATGACAGAATAAAAAGAGAATTAACATGACTATAAACAAAAATAAAATTTTATTTTAAAAAAATATTGACATTTTTTTTCAAATAAGATATTATACAGCAAACCATCAAGAGAGACCGAGGGACTGGCCCGATGACGTTTCAGCAACCTACCATTATGGTGTGGTGCTAACTCCAGATAGATGGGAGAAGTAGAAGTCTTGTTTACTTACTCTCATCTTAATTAGAAATTAAGATGGGAGTTTTTTTTATACGGGAGGATAAAATGATTACTTTAGAAAAAGTGAATAAAATTTATAATAATGAGTTTCATGCTGTAAAAGATGTTTCTTTAAAGATTGAAAAGAGTGAAATATTTGGAATTATTGGATTAAGTGGAGCTGGAAAATCATCTTTAATAAGATTATTTAATGGGTTAGAACCATTGACAACAGGAAAAATAGAGATTGAAGGAGTAGATTTATCAAAGCTTTCAAAAAATGAACTTTTAAATAAAAGAAAAAAAATTGGAATGATATTTCAACATTTTAATTTATTAAAATCTAGGACAGTTAAAGAAAATATAGCATTTCCCCTAGAAATTGATGGGTGGTCAAAAGTGGAAATTGATGTAAGAGTTAAAGAACTTTTAAAGTTAGTGGAGCTTGAAGATAAAGAGGAGTTTTATCCAACTCAACTTTCAGGAGGGCAAAAACAAAGAGTTGCAATAGCTAGAGCTCTAGCTAATAATCCAGACATTCTTTTATCAGATGAAGCAACATCTGCTTTAGACCCAAAAACTACAAAATCTATATTAAAATTAATTAAAGATATTCAGAAAAAAATGGGATTAACAGTTGTTTTAATAACTCACCAAATGGAAGTTATTAGAGAGATTTGTGATAGGGTAGCTGTTATGTCAAATGGTGAAGTTGTAGAAACTGGGAAAACATATGAAATATTTTTAAGTCCAAAAACAGAGATTACAAAGGAGTTAATATCATACGTTCCACCTCAAGAAAAAGAGGAGATTGATTACATAAAAAAATCTGGAAATAAAGTTATAAAATTAATGTTTTTAGGCTCAGTAGCAGGAGATCCGATTTTATCTAAAGCTGTAAAAAAATTTAATATAGATATAAATGTCTTAGGTGGTGCAATTGATCTTTTGTCAACTATGCAGGTAGGACATTTAATGGTTGAATTAATAGGAGATATAGACAAACAAAACGAGGCGATAGCTTGGTTTCCAAGTTTAGATGTAGGAGTGGAGGTTATTTACGATGGTATTTAATATGTTAGTACAAGCGACGATAGAAACAATATATATGGTTTTATTATCTGCTGTGGTTTCATTAGGAATAGGATTTCCCTGTGGAATTTTAGCAGCAATTACATCAGATGGACATATATTTGAAAATAAAGGAATAAATAGAGTTTTGAATGGAATTATAAATATAACAAGATCTTTTCCTTATATAATTTTAATGATTTTATTATTGCCACTATCTAGATTTATAATAGGGACAACAATAGGAAGTACAGCAGCAATAGTACCTCTTTCTATATCAGCCGCTCCCTTTGTAGCAAGAATAGTTGAAAATTGTGTTTTAGAAGTAGATAAGGGAGTTATAGAAGCAAGTGAAAGCCTAGGAGCTAATAATTTTACAATAATAACTAAAGTAATGATTCCAGAATCATTGCCATCACTAGTCCAAGGAGTTACACTATTAATCATTAATTTAATAGGTTTATCTGCAATGGCTGGAGCTATTGGTGGTGGTGGACTTGGAGATTTAGCTATAAGATTTGGTTACAATAGATTTAAGTTAGATATAATGATTTATTCGGTTTTAATTATTATAGTTTTAGTTCAAGGAGTTCAATTAGTTGGAAATTTAATATCAAATAGATTGAAAAAAAATGGGAGGTAGTTATGAAAAAATTAGTTTTAGTATTAGGTTTATTGGGTTCAGTTATAAGTTTTGGGGCAAAATTAAAAGTAGGAGCTTCTCCAGTTCCTCATGCACAGCTTTTACAATTGGTAAAAGATGATTTGAAAAATGAAAATGTAGAGTTAGAAATAATAGAATTAACAGATTATGTAACACCAAATTTATTATTGGATTCAAAAGAATTGGACGCTAATTTTTTCCAACATAAGCCATATTTAGAAACTTTTGCTAAAGAGAAAAACTTAAAATTAGTATCAGCTGGTAATATTCATGTGGAGCCATTAGGAGTTTATTCTAAAAAAATTAATAAAATAGAGAATATAAAAAAAGGTGGAGTAGTAGCGATACCAAATGATCCTACAAACGGTGGAAGAGCACTAATTCTTTTGCATAATAATGGTATTATAAAATTAAAAAATCCTCAAGATTTATTAGCTACAGAGTTTGATATTGTAGAAAATAAAAATAATTTAAAATTTAAGTCTTTAGATGCTGCTCAAATACCAAGAGCATTAGAAGATGTTGATTTAGCAGTGGTAAATGGTAATTATGCAATAGAAGCGGGATTAAATCCTCTGACACAAGCTTTAATAATAGAAGGAAAAGAATCGCCTTATGCTAATTTAATAGCTGTGAGAGAGGGAGATGAGAATAAAGAGAATATTCAAAAATTAGTAAAGGCTTTACAAAGTGAAAAAGTAAAAGTATTTATAGAAAATACTTATAAAGGTGGAGTAGTTCCAGCTTTTTAATAAAATAAATAAAAAAGTGAGTTTGAACTCACTTTTTTATTTTATATCCAGTTTACAAACTTTTTTACATTTGACTTTCTTTTTCGTACAGAAAATATCTTCTGAATTACAATTAGGACAAAAATCTAAATCTTTTTTTAGTGTTGGAATAAAAGTTTGACCACAAGAGTTACATATAAATTGACAATGAGGAGTTTTAAAATCTCCGCCTTTTAATTGAATACCATATCCCATAATAAGAGCTTCGGTTATTTTAACTCTTGCTGAATTAAGTATATTTTGAAAAGTTTGTCTAGAAACTCCCATTTTTTCAGCACACTCTTCTTGAGATAAATTTTCTAAATCTTTAAGTCGAATTGCTTCTAATTCCTCAATTTTTATATTGTTAAAATGAATATTACAATTTTTACTTCCTTCAGGAATAAATTTTGTTTCATTTGGAATAAATTCTACACTTCTAACTTTAGTAGGTCTAGCCATACTTATTTTCCACACTTACAGTTACAAGAATGTCCATGTCCATGATGATGTTCATGGTGATGCTCATGACTATTACATACTGCTTCTCCGTTAACTAATATATGTTTAAAGAATCCATCAGCTATATCGTCACAAAATCCTTCCAGGCCAGAAAAAACTTTAATATCAAGAGATTTTAAGTTATTTAAAGCTCCTTCACCAATTCCACCACAAGCTACAAATTCAACACCTAGTTCTTTTAATTGACTAGGAATAGCTCCGTGTCCATTACTTTTATGGTATTCTTTATTTGTACCATCATAAACAAAAAAACCTTCTGCTCTTCCAAAATGTTGACTAATTTTGTTATTTTCAGAAACAACTGCAATTTTCATAAAAACACCTCTTTTTTTAGTTATTGGCATATGCTATAATTAATATTAATTTTTTTTAGTAAAAAAGTCAAGAATTATTTTTTTAAAATTGACTGTTACGATTATTTTTGATAATATACATATATAAAAATGGTATAAATTAAAGGGAGTATAATGAAAACTGATTTATTAGTAATAAAAGATGAGTTAAAAAAATATGCAAAAACAATATCAAAACTCTTTGCAATGGATGTTGGAATTTGTGATAAAAATCTTATAAGAATAACAGGAAGTGGACCTCAAAAAATAGGTGAAAAAATAAGAGGAAGAGCTAATAAAAAAACATTAGAAACCAAAGAAACAACAGTTATTTTAAATCCTAGAGAGGATGAGATTTGTAGTGGTTGTTCAGAAAAAGATTGTTGTTTAGAAGTGCTAGAAATATCAACTCCAATAATGTATGAAGGAAAATTAATTGGCTTAATAAGTTTAGTTTCTTTTGATGAAGACCAAAAGAAAAGAATTTTAGAAAATTTAAAAAATTATTTAGATTTTGTTGAACAAATGGCAGAATTAATAAGTATAAGATTTATTGAATATAATGAAAGTTTAGAAAAAACAGAAAGAGAAAATGTTCTTACAACGATATTAAATACAATTCAAAAGGGTGTTTTGAGATTTAATAGTGAAGGAATAATAACGAGTATTAATAATTTTGCTTTGAAAAAGATAGAATCAGATAGTAGAATTATTGGGAAAAAAATACAGTTAAATTCACAAAATGATTTTCTTATGGAAGAGGAGATATATAAATTAAAAGTTCAAGAAAAAGAGTTAACAGTTCTTGGAAAAATATTACCTTTTGAAGCTTTTGGAAAAAATGAAAAAATTTTTATTTTTGATGATATGAATAAGGTAAACGATGGAATTAGAGGACTTGTTGAAACCTCAAATAGTGTTTCACTAGAAAATATAATAGGTGATTCAGAGTTCACTAACCTATTGAGAGAAAGAATAAAACATGTTGCACCTTCAAAATCAACAGTGTTGATAACAGGAGAAAGTGGAACGGGAAAAGAGTTAGTAGCGAGAGCTTTGCACTATCATAGTTCGAGAAGAAATGCTCCTTTTGTTGTTATAAACTGTGCTGCAATTCCGGAATCTCTTTTAGAAAGTGAACTATTTGGTTATGTAAGAGGAGCATTTACAGGTGCTGATAAAAACGGACGTATGGGAAAATTTGAGTTAGCAAATGGAGGAGTCATATTTTTAGATGAAATTGGAGATATGCCTTTATATTTACAAGCTAAAATATTAAGAGTACTTCAAGAGAGAAAAGTAACAAGAGTAGGTTCAAATAGAGATATAGAATTAGATATTAGAATTATTGCAGCAACAAATGTAGATTTAGAGAAGAAGATTCTTGAAAAAGAATTTAGAGAGGATCTTTATTATCGTTTAAAGGTTATTCCTTTTGAAATAGCACCTTTAAGAAATAGAAGAGAGGATATTTTACCAATAACAAAAAATCTTATAAAAAAATATAATAGAATAACTGAAAAATATATAAGTTTTATTGATATAGAAGTAGAAAAGTTATTTTTAAATTACTCTTGGCCAGGAAATATAAGAGAATTAGAAAATGTAGTAGAGTTTATGTTTAATCTTTCAGATAATAGTGATATTTTAAGTTTATCTACAGTTCCTGAAAAATTATTAGAAAATAGAAGAATAAATAGTGAAATAGTGGTAAATAAAAAAGAATTAAAAGATATCTCTTATATGGAAGATTTTCAAGTAGTAGAAAAAAATTATATTGAAAAAGCACTCAAAATTTTTGGAAGAGATACAGAAGGAAAGAAAAAAATAGCAGATAAAATGGGAATAGGATTAACAACTTTATATAGAAAAATACAGAAATATAATATTTGATTTTTTCAAAATGAAAAAAATTATTTTCAAAATGAAAAAATTTTCAAAATGAAAAAAATAAAAATTAAATTTATATAAAAAATGTTAAATTATATTTAAATTTTATAGAAAATAATACAAAAAAAAATAAAAAGTTACAAAAATTCAAGAAAAATATCTATTGGAATGAAAATTGCTTATTATATACTTGTATATTATAAAATAATTAGGTATTTAAAGGAGGAATTGAGAGTTATGATAGATAAAATTTTAAGTATTTTAAATGAAGAGATAGTTCCAGCAGAAGGATGTACAGAACCAATAGCTTTAGCATATATAGGAAGTAAATTAACATCAATATTAGGTGGAGTTCCAGAGAAGATTGATATTGCTTTATCAGGAAATTTAATAAAAAATGTTAAAAGTGTAAAAATACCAAACTCAGAAGGAATGGTAGGAATAGAAGCAGCTGTAGCTCTTGGAACAATTTTAGGAGATTCTAAAAAAGAGTTAATGGTTATATCAAATGTTGATAAATCAAGATTAAATGAAGTTAAGGAGTATTTAGATAATAAAAAAGTTGTAGCTACTAAAATAGAGGGAGATGTAAAGCTTCATATGAGAGCTACAGGAGTTTTAGGGCAAGATACAGTTACAATAGAAATTAAAGATTATCATACAAATATTGTTAAGATAGAAAAAAATGGTGAAATAATAAAGGGAGTATCTTGTGATGAAGTTGTTACTGGAGATATGATGACAGACAAAAGTTTTTTAACTGTTGAATTAATTCATGACTTAGCTAAAACTATAGATTTAACTTTAATAGCTCCAATATTTGAAAAAGTTATAGCTTATAATTCAGCTATAGCAAATGAAGGTTTAAAAAATGATTATGGAATAAGTATGGGTAAAAGTTTATACGAAGGTATGCAAGAGGGAGTTTACGGTAAAGATTTAAAAAATAAGATTGTAAGTTTTGCAAGTGCTGGAAGTGATGCAAGAATGAACGGATGTTCTATGCCAGTAATGACAACAAGTGGAAGTGGAAATCAAGGTATGTCAGCATCTTTACCAGTTATAAAGTACTGTGAAGAAAAAGGATTGACACATGAGCAGCTAATAAGAGGATTATTCTTCTCACACTTAACAACAATACATATAAAATCAAATGTTGGAAGATTATCAGCATACTGTGGAGTTGTTTGTGCTGGTGGAGGAGTAGCTGGTGCTTTAGCATTTTTAGATGGAATGCCTTTAGACAGAATAGATGCAGCAATTGAAACAACTTTAGCAACATTATCAGGAATGTTATGTGATGGAGCGAAGAGTTCTTGTGCAACAAAAATAGCAAGTTCAATTGGAATGGCATTTGATTCATACTACTTATCTAAAAAGAAAAAGAATTTTGAATATGGAGAAGGAATAGTTGGTAAAGATGTTGAAGCAACTTTAGCCAATGTAAAAGTTCTAGCTCATGAAGGATTAAGACAAACAGATGAAGTTGTTTTAGAAATAATGTTAAATAACTAGTTTTAATATATGGTTTTAGGAGGAAAAATGAAAATAATAATTATCGGTGGAGTTGCTGCTGGAATGTCAGCAGCAGCAAAAGCAAGTAGACTTAACAAAGAAGCAGAGTTAGTAATTTATGAAAAAACTGAGGTTGTTTCATGGGGAGCTTGTGGGCTTCCATACTATGTTGGAAACTTTTTTGAAAGTCCAAATAATATGATAGCAAGACCAGTAGAGAAATTTATAGAAGCTGGAATGAACATAAAAATAAAGCATGAAGTTATAGCAATTGACGTAGATAAAAAAGAGGTAACTGTTAAAAATTTAGTAACAGGTGAAACTTTTATAGATAATTACGATAAATTAATGGTAGCTACTGGGGCTCATGCAATAATGCCACCAATCAAAAATTTATCAACTAAGGGTGTATATACTTTAAAAGATTATACAGATGGAATTATCTTAAAAGAAGAGATGCTAAAAGATGAGAATCAAGATATTGTTATAGTTGGAGCTGGATATATCGGACTTGAAGTAGCAGAGGCAGCTAAGCATTTAGGAAAAAGAAGTGTTAGAATAATTCAATTAGGTGATAGAGTTCTTCTAGAAAGTTTTGATAAAGAGATAACTGATGTTATGGAAGAGGAAATAAGAACTCACGAAGGCGTAGAACTACATTTAGAAGAGATTGTACAAGAGATTGTAGAAGAAAATGGAAAAGTTGTAAAAGTGAAAACTAACAAAGGTGAATACCCAGCTGATATAGTTGTTGTATCAACAGGAGTAAGACCAAATACAGCTTTCTTAAAAGAAACAGGAATTGAAATGTTAGGAAATGGAGCTTTAATAATAGATAATCATGGAAGAACAAGTATTGATTCAATCTATTCAGCAGGAGATTGTGCAACAGTTCCTCACTTAGTAAGAAAAGAAAATGTATATATTCCTCTTGCAACAACTGCTAATAAAATTGGTAGAATAGTTGGGGAAAACTTAGCTGGAGTAGAAACTGAGTTCCAAGGAACTTTAGGATCAGCAGCAGTAAAAGTTATGGATGTAGAAGCTGGAAGAACTGGAATAACAGAAGCTGAAGCAATAAAAATGGGAATAAACTATAAAACTGTATTTATAAAAGATAAAAATCAAACAAACTACTATCCAGGTAGAGAGGATATATTTGTAAAGTTAATTTATGATGCAGATACAAGAGTTCTTTTAGGAGGACAAATTGCAGGTAAAAAAGGTGCAGTTTTAAGAGTAGATTCATTAGCAACAGCAATTTATGCTGAGTTAACAGTAGATGAGATTGGAATGATGGATTTCTGTTATGCTCCACCATTTGCTAGAACTTGGGATGTAATGAACGTAGCAGGTAATGTAGCAAAATAAAATAGGCTTCAATAAAAATTAAAATATAGAAACGGGAGAAAAAAAACAATGAACAATGTATTTTTTGAACAATTTTTAATGATTAGTGATTTGAAAACTGTTGGTTTCTTAGTAGCATTATTAGTAATTTTATTTCTAATAAATATGTTACCAAAGAAAAAATTTAACTTTTCAGCAAAAGTTATGGTTGCAACAGTTGTTGGTTTAATTTTAGGATTAGCAATTCAATTTGTAGCTGGATTCCCAGAGAATCCAATGAACTTAACATTCGTAAAAGAGACAACGCTATGGTATAGTTTACTTGGTGGAGGATTTATCTCTTTAATTAGAATGTTAGTTATTCCATTAGTTATGGTATCAATTATCCATGTTATTATTAACATGAAAGAGGATGCGAATTTAGGAGACTTAGTAAAGAAAAGTTTAATTATTACTTTAGTAATGGTTGCAATTTCTGTAGGTGTAGGATTACTTTTAGGAAATCTATTTGAAGTAGGAAAAGTTTCAACTGATGCGGCTCAAGCAATGGCAACAACAGGTGGAGGAAAAATTAGAGAGGTTAGTAATATTGTTGATACATTAAAAGCCCTTATTCCTTCAAATCCAGTTGAAGCAATGGTTAAGTTAAATATCGTTGGATTAGTTATATTCTCAGCAGTTGTTGGAGTAGCAGCAAAGAGAATGTCAAAGAAATATATGGATACTGTAAAGCCATTCTTTGATTTAATAAATGCTTCTCAAAAGATTATAGTATCGATGGCAATGAGTATTATTAGATGGATGCCTTTAGCAGTAGTTCCATTATTAGCAAACACAATTGCACAAAAAGGTATTGGAGCAATAGCAGAAGTAGGAAAATTCATCGCAGTTTTATACTTAGCAACAGCAGTTATGTTTGTAATACAGATGATAGCAGTATCGTTCTTTGGATTAAATCCATTTACATATGTAAAGAAAAGTATCTCTTTAATGATTTTAGCATTTACATCTAGATCAAGTGTTGGATGTTTACCAGTAACAATTTCAACATTAACTAATAAATTAGGTGTTAGTGAATCAACAGCAAGTTTTGTTGCGAGTTTTGGTACAACAGCAGGAATGCAAGGATGTGCAGGAATATTCCCAGCATTAACAATTGTGTTTGTTACAAATATGAGTGGACATCCAATTGATGCAACATTAATAGTAATGTCTATAATCGTTGTGGCAATTAGTTCGTTAGGAATTGCAGGAATTCCAGGAACAGCAACAATGGCAGCTTCAGTTGCTTTATCAGGAACTGGATTAGCAGCTATGTTCCCTCTAATTAATCCAATCTTAGCAATCGATCCTATCATCGATATGCCAAGAACGATGTTAAATGTAATTGGATCAGTTACAAATGCATTAATGGTTGATAAGAGTTTAGGAAACTTAAATCATGAAGTTTATCAAAATGCAGAAGCAGGAAATGAAGCAAACTCTTCTGAGATTGAGTAATAATAAAAAAAGCCACCTTTAAGGTGGCTTTTACTTTATCTAATTCCATGATATAACCTATAGAATTTACCTTCTAATTTTAAAAGTTCTTTGAATGAACCTGATTCAACAATATTATCATCTCCTAAGACATAGATTTTATCAAAATCTTCAAGAATACTAAGTCTATGAGTTATTGCGATAACAATTCTATCACTATACTCCTCTTTTATATTTTTTAAAATAGATTTTTCATTGATAATATCTAAGGCATTAGTTGCTTCATCTAAAAGAATTAAATCAGGATTTTTTAAGAATAATCTAGCCATAGCAATCTTTTGTCTTTGTCCAGAGCTTACATGTACTCCCCCTTCCCCAATTATAGTATTTTCCTCTTGAGGAAATTTGTCAAAAATTTCATAAACATATGATTTTTCAATTGCAAAGTTTAATTCATCTTCAGTATAATTTTCTTTTACAAGAGTGATATTATCAATTAAGCTTCCATTTATAATATAGTCACTTTGGTCTACAATTCCAAGTCGTTCTAAATAAGTTTTAAAAGTTATTTTATTTAATGGAATATTATTAATTAAAATCTCTCCATTTGTAGGAAGTAAAGCTCTTTTTAAAAGAGAAGCAGTAGTACTTTTTCCAATTCCACTTTCACCAACTAAAGCTATCTTCTCACCTTTTCCAATTTTTAAATTAAAATTTTGTAAAATAGATTTTTCATCATAAGAGAATCCAATATTTTTAAATTCAATTGAGATAATAGGTTCTGTTAGTGGTGTATCTCCATCTATTCTGTTGTTAAGATTTACAATTTCAGTAAATCTATTAACTCCGGATATCCCTTTTTGATAGATATCAACAAGTCCAACCATTCTCATAATTCTGAGTCTAAAACGATCAACCAAAAGTAAAAAAGATAAGATAATTCCCATAGTAACTCCATCTTTTATATACAAGTAACCTCCAGCAAGAATAATTATAAGTTGAGTTATATTGGAGTAAAAAGTTACACCTGAAACAATTAAGCTAGATGGAATCATATTTTTCTTTTCACTTTCTAAAAGAGTATCATTTTTTTCAAGAAATCTTTTTTGAGCATAATCTTCTAAATAGTTATCTTTTAAAAAAGAGATAGTTCTTAAAATATCATGGAGATTAGCAGATAATAAACCTGAATTTTTTCGAACACTTCTATGACCAGCCTTCATTTTTTTATTTTCCTTATAAACAAAGATTAATGTTAGAGGTAAAGGAAACAAAGTAATTAGTGAAAGTTTTAAATCAAAATCTATCATTATAAATATAGAGGCAATAATAGTTATAACTGAAAATATAAAATCTTCTAATCCTCTGTGACAAAGAGTAGAAACGCTATCTAAGTCATTAATAACTCTAGAAATTAAATCACCACTTTGATTTTTTTTAAAAAATTCACTAGGTTGATTTAAAAGTTTTTTTAATAGATCATTTCTCATACTTTGTTTTATTTTACTACCCATTAATTTTCCGTTTGCTTGAGAATTAACAGCAAAAAATAGACGTAAAATATAAAGAATAATTAGTACAACAGAAAATTTTAATAATAAATCAATATTTTTAGATGGAAGAGCATCATCTATTAAATTTTTAATTAAAAGTGGTGAGTATACATCAATAGCAGTCATAGCTAATCTCACACCTAAAAATAGAAGAAGAAGCTTATTTTCCTTTTTCAAATAGTAAATAAGAGTTCCAAAAGATGTTTTTTTCATAAAAAGTTCTCCTTAAAATACATTTATTTCTAAATTAATAGTAACTTTTTTTATATATAAAAGTCAATACTTCTAGATATAAATAATATAAATAATAGATGATAATGTTATAAATTTTAGATAATTTGATTGAAATTTGTACGATAAAGTGCTAATATTAATTAGATAAAACGTAATGGTTCAACTAGATTAAAAGGGAATTGAGTGTGAGTCTCAAACGGTCCCGCCACTGTATAGAGGATGAAAACAGTAATACCACTGAGGTAAGAAACCTTGGGAAGGGCTGTGAGTAGGATGAATCTAAGTCAGGAGACCTGCCATTATTTAGAATTCTGCGAGGACAGAGAAGGTAAAATTTTTTACACTTCTCTTTTAGTATTTTCAAAAGGGAGGTTTTTTTTATTGGTGAGAATTTTTAATTTAAAATAAAATAAATAAAAATGATATAGGGAGATTAGAGATGAACTTTTACAAAACTATGGAAAAGGGCGCAATTGTAGCAGCACATTTTGGAACGACGCATGAGGACACAAGAGAAAAAACAATAGATATAATAAATAAAAAATTAAAAAATGAGTTTGATAAATTAGATTTTTTTCAAGTTTACACATCAAGAATTATAAACAGAATACTTTCAAAAAGAGGTATCGAAAATTTAAATACTACTCAAGTCCTAGAAAGATTAGTTGAGCAAGGATATCAGCATGTAATTATTCAACCAACATATATAATAAATGGAACTGAAATGGAAGCTTTAAAAAGAGAAGCGGATATGTTTTCTGATAAATTTGAAGATATAAGAGTTGGAACACCATTATTAACAGAAGTAGATGACTATTTTAACCTAATTGAAGTAATAGAAAAGGAAACTGGTATTTTAAAAGATGATGAAGGTGTTGTAATGATAGGGCATGGAACAGAACATCCAGCACTATCAGCTTATCCTATGTTAGCTTATGTTACTAGGGATTTAGAAAAATCTATATATATTGGTACAGTAGAAGGATATCCGGGATTAGATAATGTTGTGAGAGAGTTAAAAAGAGATAATAAAAGAAAAGTTACATTAATGCCACTAATGTTTGTTGCAGGAGATCATGCTAAAAATGATATAGCTGAAGACTGGAAAGAAGCATTAGAAGAGAATGGCTTCGAAGTAGAAGTAAATTTAAGAGGTTTAGGTGAAATTGAATCTATTCAAAATATTTTTATAGAAAAAGCTAAAAAATTAGAAAATTCTCAACCAGAAGATATACTAGTGAAAAAAGCTGAGTATGCTAAAGGAAGAAAAGCTTCTCACTAATTGGAAGAGTTAAACTCTTCCGCTTTTTATTAAAAGGAGAAATTATGAAGAAAATATTATTACTATTTTTATTGATAACTACTTTAAGTTTTTCTAAAGAGAATGTAAGAGCAGTTTCAACATCACAGTTTACAACAGAAATTTTATTAGCTATAGGAGCAGAAAATCAAATTTTAGGAACAGCTTATTTAGATGATGAAATACTTCCAGAATTAAAGGAGAAATATAATAAAATACCAATTTTATCAAAAGGAGCTCCAACTAAAGAGCAATTTTATGCTTTGAATCCTAATTTTTTGACAGGATGGAAGTCTATAGCAACTCCTAAAAATTTAGGAACAGTGGAAGAGTTAAAAGAAAATGGAGTAGAAGTAGTTTTTACAAAATCTCAGGATACATCTAAAATTGAGGATATATATGATGATATAATAATGTTTGGTAATATTTTTAATTTAAAAGACAATGCTGAAAATGTTGTTGAAAATATGAAAAAAGATATTGAAAAAGTAAAAGAAAATAATAAAAATAAAAAGAAAATAAAAGTTTTTGCATATGATAGCCAAGAGTCAGCTCCTTTTGTAGTTGGAGGAAATGGAATTGGAAATACATTAATAGAAATAGCTGGTGGAGAAAATATTTTTAAAGATACAAACTTTTCTTTTGGAGTTGGAACTTGGGAAAAAGTTTTAGATGAAAATCCAGAGGCTATAATAGTTGTAGATTATGGAAATATAAGTTATGAGAATAAAATAAAGTATTTAAAAAAGAGTTCTCCAATATCACAATTAGAAGCAGTAAAAAATAATAGATTTATAAGAATTCCCTTAAGTTATATCTCAGCTGGAATAAAAGCTAGTAAAGGTATTGAAATAATTTCAAATGGGTTAAGAGAGGATAAAAAGTGAAAATAAAAGATAAAAATATAGTTATAATATCTCTTATTTTAATTATAGTTTTAGGAACAATAGCGGTAACAATTGGAAGTGTTTCTTTATCTCCAGTTCATGTTTGGAAAATACTAATAAATAAATTATCTAATAAAGAAATATTTTCTACTGAATGGAAAAAATCAACAGAGATGATTGTTTGGAATTTAAGAGTTCCAAGAGTTATTTTGGCTTTATTAGGAGGAGCTGGTTTATCTTTAGTTGGAATTTTAATGCAAGCATTAACTAAAAACTCTTTAGCTAGTCCATATATTTTAGGGATATCTTCAGGAGCTAGTACAGGTGCAGTAATCTCTATTGTATTAGGAAGTCTTTTAGGAGTATCATTTTCACCTGGTGTTGGCGCTTTTGTTTTTGGAACCTTTACAGCTTTTTTAGTTTTTTATTTAGCTGGAAATGGAGGGTATTCAAGTACAAAACTTGTTTTAATAGGTGTAGCTGTCTCCTCTTTATTTTCAGGAATTACAACATTTTTAGTTACAACTGCTAAAAATGAATCACAGCTTAGAGGAGCAATGTTTTGGATTTCTGGAAGTTTAGCAGGAGCTAGATGGGAAGGGTTAATGACACTGTTTTTAGTTTTATTAGTATCAATGATTTTAGTTATATTTAAGTATAGAGAATTAAATATTTTGATTGCCGGAGATGAATTAGCTGAGACATTGGGAGTAGATGTAAAGAGATTAAGGTTTTTTATTGTAATTATATCTACTTTTTTAACAGGATTTATAGTTTCAGCAACAGGAGTAATTGGATTTGTAGGATTAGTAATTCCTCATATATGTAGAGGACTTGTCGGAAGTAATCACAAAAGATTAATTCCTTGTGCAATACTTTTAGGTGCTTTATTTTTACTAGGAACAGATACTTTAACAAGAATGACGTTTAAAACACAAGAAATTCCAATAGGAGTTGTAACATCTATGCTAGGAGCTCCATTTTTTATGAGTATGTTAAGAAAAAATAGTTATAATTTTGGAGGATAATCGTGATAAAAATAGACGATTTAGATTTTAAAATAGAAAAAAGAGATATTTTAAAAAATATTAAATTAAATATAGAAGAAAAGAAATTCATTGGAATAATTGGCGAAAATGGTTGTGGGAAAAGTACACTTTTAAAAAATATATATAGAAATTATATTCCTAAAAAAAATAGTATCTATGTAGATGGAGTGGAACTAAATGATTATTCTGTGAAAGAGTTATCAAAAAAAATATCTGTTTTAAGTCAAAATCAAAAAATTATTTTTGATTTTACAGTTAAAGAGATAGTTGAAATGGGAAAATATAATAAAAGTTCTTTATTTTCAAAAAAAGATTATGAAAAAGATATTGATGAAGCTTTAGATAAGGTTGGAATGAAACATTTAAAAGATTCTAGTTTTTTAACACTTTCTGGTGGGGAGATGCAGAGAGTTTTAATAGCTAGATCTATAGCACAAGAGAGTCAAGTATTACTATTAGATGAACCAACAAATCATTTAGATGTAAGATATCAATATCAAATTATGGATTTAGTAAAAAGTCTTGATAAAACGGTTGTCGCAGTAATTCATGATATAAATATAGCAAGTCGTTACTGTGATTATATTTTTGCCATAAAAAATGGTGAAATAAAATACGAAGGAACACCAGAAGAGGTAGTTGTATCTGAAAAGATAAAGGAGATATTCCAAATAGAGGTAGAAGTGATTAAACACCCTTTAAATAACAAGCCAATAGTCATTTTTTTATAAATTTTTTGTGAAAAAAGCTAATTATATTCAGAAAAAATACAAAAAAAATAAAAGCTAGACTAAAAAGATAAAAATATGGTAAAATTTATAAAAATTTATAAAAATACTAAAAATAAAGAAAAGAATGGTGGGTTATGAAAAAAGGGAAAAAATTAGTCATAGGTATTTTAGTCTTTTTAGTAACATCAATTTTTTATAGAGAGTTTACATTAAAAAATAACGAGGCTAAAAATAAAGAAATAATTGAAAATAAAGAAGTAGTAAAGAGTGAACAAGTTGTTGAAACTGAAATCTTAGCAATAGAAAAAGTTGAGGTCAAAGAGAACAATAAAGAGGAAAAAGTTGTATCTAATAAGGAAAGTTCAACTAAATTAGTAGAGGAAAAAATAATACAAACTTCAGAAGAAGAATCGACTTTAGAGGATTTAGAATTAGAGAATAAAATTGCTAAAGAGTGGGATGATCAAGAGGGACAAGAGTTAGCAGATCTTGATAGTAGTATTGACCTAGAAGAAAAAATTGTATTAGAAAATATGGAGTATGTAATTAAAAAAGGAGATACTATTTCAGATTTATCTAAAGAATATAAAATAAAAACTGACTATATCTATGCAAATAATATTGATAAAAACTTAAGAGTTCTTCAAATAGGGAAGAAAATAAATATTCCAACAGAGCCTGGAATATTCTACTCAATAAAAAAAGGAGATACTTTTGAAGGGTTGTCAAAGAGATTTGAAGTGGATGTTAAAACAATAAAAGAGGATAATGAGATTGATAGACTTTTAGTTGGAGCTAAAATCTTTTTAAGAGAACCTAAAGTTTCCAGATACTTAAGTAGTTTTAAACAAGAATATGTTAAGAAAACTAATTTAGGTACTTTTTCTAATCCTTTAGTAGCAATGAGTTTAACAAGTAGTTTTGGTTCAAGAAAACACCCTGTATTAAAGAAAGTTTTAAATCATGCAGGTGTAGATTTAAGAGCTAAAACTGGTACAAGAGTTGTTTCTGCAAGAGAGGGTACTGTAACTTTTGCTGGAAGAGCTAGTGGATATGGGAAACTTATTATAATAAAACATTCAGATGGTTATGAAACAAGATATGCTCATCTTAGTCAAATAGATGTTAAGAAAGGTCAAAAGATATCTCAAAATCAACATATAGCTTTAAGTGGAGCAACAGGAAGAGTAAGTGGTCCTCACTTACATTTTGAAATAAGAAAAAATGGAAAAATAGAGAATCCATTGACGTATTTAAAATTTTAATAAAATAAAAAATCCCCCGAATAGTTTTGGGGGATTTTATTTTTTGATAAAAGGTTAAGAGGGAGAAGTGTAATGATTTCAAAAAATAAAAGTATAGCTATAATTTCGGTTGGAATTTTAATTTTTCTTTTTTGTTTTTCACTTTTCATAGGAAACTATGAGATAAGCTTTATTAAAGGTTTAAATTTACTTTTTAGAAATGGAAATATAGATTCATTAGAATATAAAATAATTTGGAATTTGAGAATACCAAGAGCAGTTATGGCAATAATAATTGGAATGTTATTGGGAAGCAGTGGAGCAATAACTCAAACACTTTTTAGAAACCCCATGGCGGATCCGTATATAATAGGGATATCAGCTAGTGGAACTTTTGGAGCTGTTATAGCATTTTTATTAGGACTTTCAGAGATGTATTTTGGTATTTTTGGATCAATATTCTCGTTTATTACATCATTATTAATTTTTAAACTTTCTAATAGTAAAAGAGGAAGTTTAGATTTGTCTACTCTTTTAATAATAGGAATAGCCATCTCAGCTCTTTTAAGAGCGGTAATTTCTTTAGTTATGTATCTTGTTGGAGAGGATAGCTTTAGAGTTGTTCTATGGACTATGGGATATTTAGGAGGCGCAGATTGGAAAAAAATAATAATTCTTTTAGTTCCCCTTCTATTTTCGTTGATATATTTTTATATTAATAGATATAATTTAGATATAATTTTACTTTCAGATGAAGAAGCTCATAGTTTAGGTATAGACATAAAAAAATTTAAATATAAGGTGTTGATGATTTCTACATTTATGGTAGGATTTTCAGTAGCTTTTACAGGAATGATAGGCTTTGTAGGTCTAATAATACCACATTTAGTTAGGATTATATTTGGAAGTAGTAATATAAGATTGATTCCATTATCAATGTTATATGGAGGATTATTTCTTTTACTATGTGATACTATTTCAAGAGGCGTATTAACAACTATGGAAATACCTATAGGTATTGTAACAGCTATATTTGGAGCTCCATTTTTTATATACTTAGCTTTTAAAAATCGAAGAGGTGTGTAATGAAAAGTTTAAAATTAAAAAATTTAAGATACTCATATGGAGATTACCAAATTTTAAACAATATAAGTTATAATTTTTTTCCAGGTGAACTTGTAGGTATCTTAGGTGCTAATGGTTGTGGAAAAAGTACGTTATTAAAAGTTATAATGGGATTTTTAGAAAAAGAAGGGGGAGAAATTTATTTAGATAATTTAGAAGTTGAAAAATTCTCAAGAAAAGAGTTTGCAAAAAAAATATCTTTTATAGCACAAAAATCCAATCAAAATTTAAATTTTACAGTACTAGAGATATTAAAACTTGGAAGAGTACCTCATATAAAAAATAGTTTTAAAGGTTTAGATTTAGAAGATGAGGAAATAATAGATAAAGTTATAAAAAAATTAAATTTACAAGAATATTTGAATAGAGATATAAAAAGTTTAAGCGGAGGAGAGTTTCAAAGAATTTTACTGGGAAGAGCATTTATACAAAATAGTGAGGTTATTTTATTAGATGAACCAACATCAGCTTTAGATGTAAATTACTCCTTAGAATTTTTAGAACTTTTAAAAGAAGAGATTAAAACTAAAAGTTTAATTGGAGTAATTGTAATACATGATATAAACTTGGCTTCGTTGTTTTGTGATAAAATTCTTTTTATAAAGGATGGTAAAATACCAATATCAGGGGAACCAAAAGATGTAATAAAAAAAGAGTGGTTAGAAAAAGTATATAATTTTACACCAGAAATTTTAAATTTAGAAAATGATATATATGTATTACCAAAGCGAGGTAAAAAATGAAGAACTTAATTTTATTATTTTTGATATTGTCTTTAAAAACATTTTCATTAGATATAGTTGATAATTATGTGGTTGGAGAAAAGGGTGAAAAAATTTTATTAAAAGAATATAAAAGAATAGTTATTTATAATTTTGGAGCAGTAGAGATTTTATATAAACTAGGAGCAGATAATAATATTGTGGCTATTGCAAACCATAGTAAAAAAATATGGCCACAGGAAAAAACTGAAAAATTACCTTTAGCTGGAAGTATATCGAAACCTTCATTGGAAAAGATTTTATCATTTAATCCAGATTTAGTCATTTTTAATGTTATGGGAAATGAAAAAACGGGACTAGAAAAATTTAATATACCCTCAATAACTTTTTCAAATAAAAATTTAAATGATGTTTTAAAAAATACGTTAATTTTAGGAAAATTAGTAAACAAGGAGAAAGAAAGTCAAGAGCTTGTAGATATCTTAAATAATAAATTAAAATATATAAAAGAAAATTTTAAGCTACAAGGAAAAGCTATAATTTTGTATTCAGATTCTCCACCTACATCTTTTGAAAAAAACTCTCTTCCTGTAGAAATTTTAGAAACTTTGGGGTTAAATGTCATAGTCCCAAAAGTAGGAAAAAAACCAATTATCTCTTCAGAATATATTTTAAGAGAAAATCCAAAATATATTATAGGAACTAGGGGAGTAAAGAATATTGATGGAATAAAAAATAGCGTGCAATTAATTGAAGAAACAGATGCCTATAAAAATAAAAATATATATGTTATCGATTCTAGCGAGATACTTAGAGCATCTCATAGAGTTTTTGATGAAATTGAAAAAATCTATGAAGAATTAAAAAAATAAAAAAAAAAGTCAAAAAAACTTTTTTTGCCATATTTTAGCCATAAAACTTTGTTAATATATTTGTGTAAAAGACAAATAGAAAACTTAGGAGGTATAAAAAATGAAAAAATTTTTATTAGTATCTATGATGGCTTTAGGATTAGGAACAGTAGCAATGGCAAAAGGAAACAATGGGCACAGAATGTCAGCTGATGGAATGGGACATAATAATGGTGGAAAAATGATGATGGGTCAATGTCAAACAAATGAAGAGAAAGCTTTAATGAGAGAAAAGATGAGAACAAACCCAAAACTTCAAGAGGGAAGAATCAAACTTCAAGAAAATAAAGTAGCTATGATGAAAGAGATGGCTAAAGAGAATCCAAATTTTACAAATATTGAAAAAATAAATAAAGATAGAGCTAACATCCAAGCTGAGATGAAAACAGAGCAAATGAAAATGAAATATGAGATGTTAAAGACAAATAAAACTACAAATTAATTATTAGAGAGCAAGGTTAATACCTTGCTCTTTTTTATTGAATAATATATACTTTAATTATAAATACTATGAAAAATTTGGAGGGTGAGATGTTATATTATATAAAAGCTGGAGGACCAATACTATATGTATTACTTATTTTATCAGTGGTTTCTTTAGGAGTAATTTTAGAAAGGTCTTTGTGTTTTATAAAAAATAAAACATCGGTAGACTCTATGTTTAAAAAAGAGATAAAAGAACTTTTAATAGATGGAAAATATAATGAAGCTATAGAGTTTTCAAAGAAAGAAAAAGGGGTAATTGGAAAGACTTTAACAAAGTTTTTAATTCGTTATTGCTTAATTGGAGATTATAAAAATAGTGATGAGCTTTTAAGAGAGATTGAATTAGAGGAGATGGATATTTTAGAAAGAAATACATATATTTTAGGAATTATTGCATATACAGCCCCTATGATTGGACTTCTTGGGACAGTTACAGGTATGATTCAGGCTTTTGGAAAAATTGCAGTTTCTGGAACAGGAGACCCTAATGCAATAGCCGGAGGAATATCTCAAGCTTTATTGACAACTGCAGGAGGCTTAATAATAGCTATACCATCAATAATAGCTTATAATATATTCAATAAAAAAATAGAAAAAATGAGCTTAGAAGTGGAAAAGATAGCTACATTTATAGTAAATATAGTGAAGAGGTAAAGATATGAAAAGAAGAACAAAAAGAAGAAGTTTAGCAACTCCAGATTTAACACCTTTAATTGATGTTGTTTTCCTACTTTTAATCTTTTTCATGTTAGTTACAACTTTTGATAAGTATAGTGGATTTAAATTAGAGCTTCCTAAGGGTGGCGTAGTTTCTGAAACATCTAAAGGTGTGTATGAATTAGTTATAGATAAAGATGAAAACTATTTTTTACTAGTAGATAAAATCTCTAATCCTATTACCTTAGAAACTTTAAAAGAAAAGGTAACGAATATCAATGAAATAACAATAAGCGCAGATAAAAATTTGAAATATGAAGTTATAGTAAAAGCTATTAGTGCTTTAAAAAGTAGTGGTGTTGATAAAGTGGAGCTGAATTTTTATGAATAAATTTTATATTCTATCAGCTATTTTACATGGTCTGGTCATATTTTTTTTATTGGGATTTGCAAAAGATGAGGAATTAAAGTTTAAAGAGAAAAATACAATGGTTGTATCAGTAAAAAATAGAAGAGCAATTAGTAATAATACTAATGTTAATTCAGTAAAAGAAAATGAAAAAAAAGAAGATGCTAAAGAGGAAAAAATTAAACCTCAAGAGAAATCATTAGAAAAAGAGGTAGTAAGAGAAAAAATCAAAAAAATAGTGAAAAAAGAAAACATTAAGAAGAAAAACTTAGAAAATAAAAAGCAAGATGATAAAGAACAAAAAAATAAGTCTGATAAGATAAAAGATAGTTATAATGAGTTCAAAGATCAAAATAGATTTTTACAGGGAGAGGATGGAGTATTTACAGCAGTATCATTAGATGGTATAGAGTACGAGATATTAAAAGAAGTAGATCCTCAATATCCTGTAAAAGCACGAAAAATAGGTTATAATGGAATTGGTAGTGTTAAAGTTAAATTTCTTGTAGATACTGATGGAACAATTAAGGAGATAAAATTTGTATCTGGAGAAAGTAAGTTTGGTTTTAGAGAAGAAGTAGAAAAAGCTTTGAAAAAATGGAAATTTAAACCGATTATATATAAGGGGAAGGTAATTAAAGTTCATTTTGAAAAAGAGTTTAAATTTAAAAAAAATTAATAATTAGGTAGAGTATAGATATAAAATTAGGGCTCTACCTATTTTATATTTATAGAAAGGGGGAATAAGAGTGGATTTTAAATTGGGATTGGATCAAAGTTTAAAATTAAATCTTTCTATGGAGATGAAAATATCTATAGAGATTTTAAAAATGAGTTTAAAAGAACTAAAAGAGTATTTAGAGAAAGAAAGCGTAAAGAACTCAAATATAGAGATTATCTTTCCAAAATCTAATTTTTCAAAAAATGAAGATTATGAAAATTATATTGAAAATATAGGAGAGGAAGATGAAAGTTTAATAAGTTATTTAGAAGAACAAATAACTTACTTAGAAATAAAAAAAGAGATTAGAGATATTTTAGAGTATCTAATTAATAATTTAGATGAAAAAGGTTATTTGGTTTCTACTCCAGAAGAGTTAAGAAAAAATGGTGGCTTTAAATTAAATGCATTTAAAGAAGCTATAAATATATTGCATACTCTAGAACCGATAGGAGTAGGGGCAATTGATCTTATAGAGTGTTTAAAAATTCAACTTGAAAATAAGGGCATTTTAACAGACACCTTATTAGATATTTTAGAAAAAAACTTAAGGGATATTGGAAATGGAGATTTAAAAAAGATTTCTTTAGAGAGAAATATTTCACTAGTTAAAGTAAATGAGTATATAAATACGATAAAAAAGTTAAATCCAAAACCAGCAAGAGGCTTTTATGTAAATAGCAAAACAAATTATATTGTTCCTGATTTAATTGTAGAAGTAGATAATGGAGAAATAGTTGTAAATTTAAATGATATGGGAATTCCAAAAATAAGATTAAAAAGTGAAAATAAAAAAGATCAAACGTTAGTTTTAGCTTTAGAAAGAGGTTTAGTAAAAAGACAGGAAACACTTTTAGAAGTTGGAAAATATATTTTAAATTATCAAAAAAATTATGTTCTTTTTTCTGAAAATTTAAAAACACTAAAAATCAAAGATATTGCTTACAGTTTAAATCTTCATGAATCAACAATTTCAAGAGCAGTAAAAGATAAATTTATAAAAATAAATGGAAAAATAGAGAGTTTAAAAAAATATATTATTTTAGATGACAAAACAGAATTAATAAAAAGAAATATTTTAAAAATCATTAATAATGAAGATAAAAAAAATCCTCTTTCAGATGAAAAAATTTTGTTAAAATTAGCTGAAGAAAATCTTTTTGTTCAGAGAAGGACTATAGGAAAATATAGAGAAGAACTTGGAATTTTATCTAGTAGAAAAAGAAAAAAATAGGTAATAAAAAAGTATTTATGCTATAATAGGCACTAAAGATTATTTTTGTATTAAATATATGAATTTTATAATTGAAGAGGTGTACCTTAAATGAAAAACCTAAGTGATTTACAGAAAAAAGATTTAGAACATATCTTTCACCCATGCTCACAGATGAAAGATTATGAACAACTTCCTCCTATGGTAATAGTAAAAGGAGATGGCTTATACGTAGAAGATGAGTTTGGAAATAGATATATGGATTGTGTTTCAAGTTGGTGGGTAAATCTATTTGGACATTGTAATCCGAGAATAAACGCAGCTATAAAAGAGCAAATAGATAAATTAGAGCATATAATTTTTGCAAATTTTTCTCATGAAGCAGCAATTGAATTGGGAGAAAGATTGACAGCTGTTGCACCAAAAGGACTTAATAAACTTATATTTACAGATAATGGCTCTTCAAGTACAGAAGTAGCTATAAAGTTGAGTTTTCAATATCATGTTCAAACAGGAAATCCACAGAAAAAAACATTTGTTTCAATAGATGGTGCTTATCATGGAGAAACAATTGGTGCTTTAGGTGTTGGGAATATGGATAGATTTACAGATGTTTATAAGCCTCTTTTAAAAGAAGGGGTAAAGGTAAAGGGGCCAGATTGTTTTAATTGTTCTTTCAATAAAAAAAGAGAAAGCTGCGATGCAGAATGTTTTACTTATATGGAAGAGTATTTAAAAGAAAATGGAGATACAATTTCTGGAGTAATAATTGAATCAATGGTTCAAGGTGTTGCAGGAATGAGAATATATTCGCCAATATATTTAAAAAAACTAAGAGGATTAACAGAAAAGTTAAATATTCACTTAATTGTAGATGAAATAGCGATGGGATTTGGAAGAACAGGAAAGATGTTTGCTATAGAACATGCAGGAGTTAGTCCTGATATTATGTGTGTTGGAAAAGGTTTAACAGCAGGATATTTTCCGATGTCTATAGTTTTAATAACAGATAAATTATATGATGCATTTTATGCAGATTACTCAGAAGGAAAATCATTTTTACACTCTCATAGCTACTCAGGAAATCCTATAGGATGTAGAATAGCTGTGGAAACCTTAAAAATTTTCGAAGAGGAAAATATTTTAGATGTTATAAAAGAGAAAGGTGATTATTTAAGAAAAGCTGCTACAGAAAAATTAAAGAACACCCCTTATTTAGGAGAATATAGACAAATAGGATTAATTGGAGCTATTGAATTAGTTGGAATTCCTGGCGAACGAGCAGGATATGAAATATATAAAATAGCTTTAAAAAAAGGAGCTATTTTAAGACCATTAGGAAACATTGTTTATTTTATGCCACCCTATATAATTAAAAGGGAAGAGATAGATAAAATGTTAGATATCTTCAATGAATCACTTAGGGAGTATCTAGAGACAATTGAATAAAAGGGGAATATGATGGTTATAAAAAAGAAAAAATCGATACGTGAACAAGTATATGATTATCTAAAAGATGAAATTGTAAACGGAAAGATAAAAGAAGGAAGTAGAATAGTAGAAGAGGAATTTGCAGAAAAGCTTAATATAAGTAGAACACCTTTGAGGGAAGCAATAAGAATGCTTGAATTAGAAGGACTTATAGAAGCAAGAGAAAAAGGTGGGGTAACAGTACCAAAAACCACTAAAAAAGATGTAGAAGAGGTTGTGAAAATTAGAATAGCTTTAGAAACAGTCATATTTGAAGAGTTATTTGAAAGAGTTACAAAAAAAGATATTGAAAGATTAGAAGAAAATGTGGCTAAAGCAGCAGCGATAGTTGATGATGAAGAGAAATCTTTAGAAGTTTTTAAATATTTTTCTGAGTTTAATAAGATACTTTATAGTATATCAGATTTACCTAGAGTAGTAACTTTAATTAATAATTTAAATCTATATCTAAAAAAGTTTAGAAAGATATCAGCTGAAAATAATAATAGAAGACTGAGTGCTCATAGAGATCATACTAAGATAGTTGAACTAATAAAAGCTGGTAAAAAAGAGGAAGCGATAGCTGTAAATAGAAAGCATCTATTAGAAGCTAAAGAGTTCTTAATAAAACAGGTTGAAAGTTAAAATCAGAAGAAATTCTGATTTTTTTTTGGAAAAGTAGTTCACACTGTACTAAAATTATATTTTTTACTATATTAAACATACAAAAAATAATTTGACAAATATAAAAAATGTTGTATACTTTAGTGTAGATAATAAATTGTATACAGAATACGGGACACCGGATACCAAGGAGGATATTTTGAAAAATAAAGTTAAAATAACAGAAACTTGTCTAAGAGATGGACATCAATCTCTAATAGCCACAAGATTGACGACTGCAGAGATCCTTCCAATTGTAGAAAAAATGGATGAAGTTGGGTATCATGCATTAGAAGTTTGGGGTGGAGCCACTTTTGATGCTTGTATTAGATTTCTAAATGAGGATCCTTGGGAGAGATTAAGAGAAATAAAGAAAAGAGCAAAAAATACAAAATTGCAGATGCTATTAAGAGGGCAAAACCTTTTAGGATATAGACACTATGCTGATGATATAGTAGAGGAGTTTGTAAAAAAATCAATAGAGAATGGTATTGATATAATTAGAATATTTGATGCACTAAATGATACAAGAAACTTAAAAGTTGCAGCAGAAGCAACTAAAAAATATGGTGGACATTGTCAACTTTCAATTGCTTACACAATAAGTCCTGTTCACACAACAGAGTACTATAAAGAGTTAGCAAAAGAGATGGAAGGTATGGGTGCAGACTCAATTGTTATAAAAGATATGGCTGGAATATTATTGCCAGAAACAGGGTATAACTTAATAAAAGAGATTAAGTCAGTAATTAATGTACCATTAGAGTTACATACTCATGCTACAAGTGGAATAGCAAGCATGTTATATCTAAGAGCTGTAGATGCAGGAATTGATATTATAGATACATCTATTTCAACTTTTGCAGGAGGAACAGCACAACCAGCAACGGAATCTATGGTTAGAACTTTTGAAGGTGGAGAAAGAGATCCAGAACTTAATTTAACACTTTTAAAAGAGATTGCAGAATACTTTAAACCAATAAGAAAAAAATATATGGATGAGAAAGTTTTAAATATGCAAGCTTACTTCGTTGAGCCAAGTATTTTAGAGTATCAACTACCAGGAGGAATGTTATCAAATCTAGTTTCTCAATTAACAGCTCAAAAAGCAGCAGATAAGTATGAGGATGTATTAAAAGAGATTCCAAGAGTTAGAGAGGACTTAGGATATCCTCCACTAGTAACACCATTAAGTCAAATGGTAGGAACTCAGGCAGTATTTAATGTACTAACTGGAGAAAGATATAAGATGGTTCCAAAAGAGATAAAAGACTATGTAAAAGGTTTATATGGAAAATCTCCCGCACCAATGTCTGAAGAGATAAAGAAGAAAATTATTGGAGATGAGCCAGTATTCACAGGAAGACCAGCAGATCTTTTAAAACCTGAATATGCTGAAATAGCAAAAGAGATAGGAGACTTAGCAAAATGTCCAGAGGATGTTTTAATGTATGCTATGTTCCCACAAATTGCTAAGCCATATTTAGAAAATAGAAATAAACCTAAAGTAGAAAAAGAGTACAGAAATATAAATATAATTTTTTAGTTGAAAGGAGAATGATTTATAAGAATGTTTAAAGGAGCAATATCACTTATAACGTCTCTTGAAATAACTTTAATAAGTATGCTAGTTGTATTTACAATATTAGCTATATTAGCTTTTGTTCTTTCTCTGTTTAAATATATTCCAGCAGAAAAAGTTCAAGAGATAAAAAAAGCTACACCAGCAGCAGCACCAAAGAAAGTTGAAAGAGAAAAGTTTGATCCATCTAAAATAACAAGTGAAGAGATGAGAGTAGCAATGATGGTAGCATGTATAGAGGCAGCTGGAGAAGATAAGGATGCCAACGTAAGAGTTATAGGAATAAAAGAATTAAACTAATATAGGAGTGTAACTAAAGATGATAAAAGTATATAAAGTTAAAATTGGAGAAAAAGTATACGAGGTAGAAGTAGAATCAGTTAAAGAAATAAACGGAACAATATCAACACCAGCATCAACAACTGCAGCACCAGCTGCTCCAGTAGCTGCATCAGCAGGAAATGGAACAAAAGTTGAAGCACCTATGCAAGGGTTAGTAGTATCTATAGAGGTAACTCCAGGAGCTAGAGTAAAAGCAGGAGATACTTTATTAATATTAGAAGCTATGAAAATGGAAAATCCAATCGTTTCACCAGTTGATGGAGTAGTAGAGTCAATTACTGTAAATAAAGGTGATACAATTGATGGTGGAGTAGTAGTAGCAACAATAGCTTAATAATAATGAATGAAGTAGAGAGGAGTTAAAATGGAGTTTTTAAATAATCTATTTGCAACAACAGGAATTGCAATGATGACAGTAAATCAAGGGATTATGATATTAGTTGCCCTATTCCTATTGTTTTTAGCAATAAAGAAGCAGTATGAACCATATCTATTACTTCCAATAGCTTTTGGAATGCTATTAGTTAATCTACCAGCACCAGTAAGTGAAGGAATAATGGATAAAGATGGACTTTTAAATATTTTATATCAAGGAGTTAAATATGGAGTTTATCCTCCGTTAATATTTTTAGCAATTGGAGCGAGTACAGACTTTGGTCCTTTAATTGCAAACCCTAAGAGTTTACTTCTTGGAGCAGCAGCACAACTTGGAATTTTTGGAGCTTTCGTAGGAGCAGTTCTATTAGGATTAAATGGTAACGAAGCAGCATCTATTGGAATTATAGGTGGAGCAGATGGACCAACAGCAATCTACTTAACTTCAAAATTAGCGCCACATATGTTAGGACCAATAGCAGTTGCAGCTTATTCATATATGGCACTAGTACCAGTAATTCAACCACCAATTATAAGACTATTTACAACTAAAGAGGAAAGACAAATAAAGATGACTCAACTTAGAACTGTAAGTAAGAGAGAAAAAATTCTTTTCCCAATAGTAGTAACAATAGTAGTAACTTTAATAATTCCATCAGCAATTCCATTAGTAGGAATGTTAATGTTTGGAAACTTAGCTAAGGAAAGTGGACTTGTTCCAAACTTAGTTGAACATATAAAAGGAGCTTTAATGTATATAATCACAATATTCATTGGATTAACAGTTGGAGCTACTACAAATGCAGAAGCATTTTTAAATCTTGCAACAATAAAGATAATAATTTTAGGACTTTTCGCTTTCTCTTTTGGAACGGCTGGAGGAGTAATCTTTGGAAAGGTTATGTGTAAACTTAGCAAAGGTACAATAAATCCAATGATAGGAGCAGCAGGAGTAAGTGCTGTACCAATGGCAGCTAGAGTTGTTCAAAAAGTAGGACAAGAGGAAAATCCAAGTAACTTCTTACTAATGCATGCAATGGGACCAAACGTAGCGGGAGTTATAGGTTCAGCAGTAGCAGCAGGAGTGTTACTAGCAATGTTTAAATAAAAATAAAGTGGAGGCCAGGAGATGGAGATCAAAGTAAAAGCAGTGGCAGGTACTCTTGAATCGAGTGATATGTACGTAATAATTGAGCCAAATGCTACAGGAATTGAATTAGAAATTGAAAGCGTTGTAATGGGACAATACGGAGATGACGTTAGAAGAGTAATTTTAGAAAGCTTAGAAGAGCTTGGAGTTACTTCAGCTAAAGTTTTAGTTAATGATAAAGGGGCTATTGAGCCAGTAATCAAAAGCAGAATCCAGACAGTTGTTACAAGAGCAGCTCAACAAAAATTCACTTGGAAGTAGGAGGAAAAAAATGAAATTAAGACGTTCGATGCTTTTTATTCCAGGAAATAATCCAGGAGTAATAAAAGATGTACATATATATAGACCAGATTCAATAATGTTTGACTTAGAGGATGCAATTGCTGTAACAGAAAAGGATTCAGCTAGATTCTTAGTTTACAACATGTTACAAAAAATGAGACCAGTATATAAGAGTTTAAATATAGAAACAGTTGTAAGAATCAATGCTTTAGATACAGAGTATGGAGTAGAGGACTTAGAGTTTATTGTAAGAGCTCAGCCAGATATCATAAGAATACCTAAGACAGATACACCAAAAGATGTTTTAGATGTTGAAGCTCATGTAGAAAGAATTGAAAAAGAAGCTGGAATTCCAGTTGGAACAACAAAGTTAATGGTAGCAATAGAGAGTCCCTTAGGAGCTTTAAATGCTTACCAAATTGCAACTTCTTCAACTAGACTAGTAGGAATGGCTATTGGTGGAGAGGACTATGTAACTAACTTAAAAACAAATAGATCTCCAGAAGGTGTAGAGTTATTCACAGGAAGAGGATTAATAGTAATGGCAGCTAGAGCAGCTGGAATAGATGCTTTAGATTCTGTTTACTCAGATGTAAATAATGATGAAGGATTTATAAAAGAAGCAACAATGATTAAACAAATGGGATTCTCAGGAAAATCATTAATCCACCCAAGACAGATTGAGTTACTTCATAAAGTATATACTCCTTCAGATATTGATATAAAGAAAGCTAAGAAAATTGTAGATGCAACAAGAGAAGCTTTAGAGCAAAACAAAGGTGTATTTACAGTAGATGGTAAAATGGTAGATAAGCCAATTATTGAAAGAGCTGAGCATGTTTTAAGACTAGCAAAGGCAGCTGGGGTAAGATTAGGAGGAGACGAGTAATATGATAAATAAAAGAATTGACGAAAATCTTTTAAAAACAATAAAAGGTTACGGAGAAAGAAAAGCATATAAAGCTCCATTTACTAATCAACCTGAAGGATCTGTTAATGAAAATGCAGAATCTTTAAAAGGTGCTATAAAAAGAACTAAAGTTGTAGATTCTTTAGAAGAAGCTATAAGAAATTCAGGATTAAAAGATGGAATGACTATATCTTTCCACCACCACTTTAGAAATGGTGATAAAGTTTTACCAATGGTTTTAGATAAATTAGCAGAGATGGGATTTAAAAATCTTAGAGTAGAAGCTAGTTCATTTACTAAAGCTCATGAGGGAATCGTAAAGCATATTAAAGCTGGTGTAGTAAATAGATTAGGTTCAAGTGGATTAAGAGGAGACTTAGCAAAAGAGATATCTAATGGAATGTTAGGAGATTATCCAGCAGTTATAAGATCTCATGGAGGAAGAGCGAGAGCTATTGTTGAAGGAGATATTAAAATAGATGTAGCGTTCTTAGGAGCATCGTCATCAGATTGTATGGGAAATGCTAACGGAGTAAAAGGAAAATCACTTTGTGGATCATTAGGATACGCAAAAGTAGATGCAGCTCATGCTGATAAAGTAATCATAATAACAGATACTTTAGTTGACTATCCAAATAGCCCAATGAGTATTCCACAAACACAAGTTGATTATGTTGTTGTAGTTGACGAGATTGGAGATCCAAACGGAATAATGTCTGGAGCTACAAGAT
Source organism: uncultured Cetobacterium sp. (assembly GCF_947038635.1). Taxonomy (GTDB): domain Bacteria; phylum Fusobacteriota; class Fusobacteriia; order Fusobacteriales; family Fusobacteriaceae; genus Cetobacterium_A. The sequence continues at coordinate 52,634 of NZ_CAMQXC010000001.1, forward strand.
TTACATCAAATCCAAAAGAGTTATTAATGGCTAAAAAAGTTTTAGATGTAATGTTAGCATCAGGATACTTTAATGATGGTTTCTCTATGCAAACAGGTTCAGGAGGAGCTTCATTAGCAGTAACAAGATTCATAAGAGAAGAGTTATTAAAAAGAAATATAAAGTGTAGCTTTGGTTTAGGGGGAATAACAAAAGCTTTCGTTGACTTATTAGAAGAGGGACTAATGGGACAACTTTATGATACACAATGTTTTGACTTAGCAGCAGTTGAATCAATTGGAAGAAATGAAAAGCACGTAGAAGTAAGTGCTGATTTCTATGCAAATCCATTTAACTGTTCACCAGCTGTAAATAAGTTAGACTTTGTTATCTTAAGTGCTTTAGAAGTAGATAAAGACTTTAATGTTAACGTTATATCAGGTTCAGATGGAGTTATTAGAGAAGCTTCAGGAGGACACTCTGATACAGCAGCAGCAGCAAATGTATCAATTATAGTTGCTCCATTAACAAGAGGAAGAATACCGACAATAATTGATAAAGTAACAACTGTTGTTACTCCAGGAAGTACAGTAGATGTAGTTGTAACAGACTATGGAGTAGTTGTAAATCCAACTAGAACTGACTTATTAGAAAGATTCCAAAAAGCTGGAATAGAACTGGTAACTATGGAGAAATTAAGAGAGTTAGCAAACTTTATTGTTGGAGAGCCAAAAGAGATAGAGTTTGAAGATCAAGTTGTAGCTGTTGTTGAATATAGAGACGGTAGCATAATCGATGTTGTTAGAAAAATAAAAAGATAATAGGGTATAGAAATCAAAATTCAAAAAACATATATAAATTAAAGAAATAAGGGGAGAAAAATGGCACAAAAAAATTTCAAAGAACTGTTTGATCCAAGACAGTCAAAGTGGAGCGGATTATCAATTCAGATGTTCCTAGGTTTATTAGCAATAGTTGCATTAACTGTGTATGTACCTTTTGGTGGAAAAGAGGCAGCTTTTTTAAGAGGTAACTTTTTAGTAATATTTGGTATATTAGCAGTATTTGGTATCTTATTTGGAGAAATTGGTGATAGAATTCCAATATGGAATGACTACATTGGTGGAGGAACAGTTTTAGTATTCTTTGCATCGGCAGTAATGGGTACTTATAACTTAGTTCCAGCAAAAGTTTTAAAAGCAATTGATGTTTTCTATGGTGAGCAACCAGTAAACTTCTTAGAGTTATTTATTCCAGCTTTAATAGTTGGTTCAGTTTTAACAGTAAATAGAAAAACTCTTCTTCAATCAATAGCTGGTTATATTCCATTAATTTTAATTGGAGTAGCAGGAGCTACATTAGGTGGAGTAGGAGCAGGACTTATATTTGGAAAAGAGCCTTTAGATATTATCATGAACTATGTTTTACCTATAATGGGTGGAGGAACTGGAGCAGGAGCTATCCCTATGTCAGAGATGTGGGCTCAAAAAACTGGTGGAAATCCAAAAGATTGGTTTGCATTTGCAATTTCTATATTAACAATAGCTAACGTTATAGCTATATTCACAGGAGCATTCTTAAAAGAACTTGGAAAGAAGCACCCAGGATTAACAGGAAATGGAAACTTAATACTAGATGATACTAAGGAAGCTGTAAAAGAGGAAGCAGGACCTAAAGTTGTAGTTACTGCAAAAGATATCGCATCAGCATTCATTTTCATCGGAGTATTATTTATGTTCTCACATATATCAGGAGTAATTTGGACTTCATTAAAGTTCCCATTTGAAATGCATAGATTAGCATTCTTAGTAATCTACTCAATCATTTTAAATATATTAAACGTTGTTCCTGCAGCATTAAAAGCTGGAGCAAAAGAGATTCAAGCATACTTCTCTAAATACACTATTTGGGTATTAATGGGAGCAGTAGGATTTGGAACAGATGTACAAGAGATTATAAACTCTTTATCTATAGCTAACTTAGTAATCGCTTTAGCAATCGTTTTAGGAGCAGTGACATTAATTATGTTAGCATCTAAAAAGATGAAGTTCTATCCAGTAGAAGCTGCTATTACGGCAGGATTATGTATGGCTAATAGAGGTGGATCTGGAGATATCGCAGTTCTTGGAGCGGCAGATAGAATGGAACTTATCTCATTCGCACAAATCTCTTCAAGAGTAGGAGGAGCAATGATGCTTATCCTAGGATCTATGGTATTTGGATTCTTTGCATAATTTAGCTCTTAGTTAATTTAATTTACATACATTAAAAGAGGTTGGAGGAATCCAATCTCTTTTTCTTTTAATTTGGAATAAATAATGTATAATAAAGATAAAATGTAGAAGAATTAGGAGGCGTATATGTTTAGAAAAGATATTCCAAAATTTTTAATAGAGAATAAAAATAGTGTAGTATATATAGGGTCCTCTAATAAAAATATAGATATTTATTTTGAAAATATAGTTAACCAACAAGATATTAATTTAATTGAACTTTCAAATATACAAGAGGAAGATGACTACTATAAAGTAAACTATCAACTTTTAGAAAGTTTAAAAAATAACAAAAAATTGATAATTTTAACATCTTTGGAGGGACTTTTAACAGAATATTCTTTAAATAGTGATGTTTTAACTTTAACGTTGGGAACAGGAATAACAAGAAAAAATCTTATAGAACTTTTAGAAAAAAATGGATATAAGAAAAACTATTTAGTGGAAAAAAGAATGGAATTTTCTGTAAGAGGAGATATTATAGATATATTTTCTTTAAGTGGAGATAATCCTATTAGAATAGAGTATTTTGGAGATGAAATTGATAGAATAACATATTTTTCTATTTTTGATCAGAAAAGTTTTGAAAAAATAAATAGAGTAAATATGTATATAAACAAAAATAATTTATATAAAATAGATTTTATAGAACTCTTAGAAAAAATAAAAGAGAATAGAGTATGTGATATTTATTTAGAAAATTCTGAAATAATAAGCTATAAACTAGAAGAAGCAATAGTGAGAGAAAGAGATAAAGAGGAGAAAATAAGGGAGTTATACGAAAGGATAGAAAATCTATCTAAAAAAATAGATGTAATTAAGAGTGAAGGGGATACAGAAAGAGTTAAATCTTCAAACACAAAAGATGGAGTAAAATATGAGAATATATCTCAAATAAGAGAGGGAGATTATATTATTCATGAAAATTATGGTGTTGGAATTTATTTAGGAATTCAAGAGATTGATGGAAAGGATTATCTTGCAATAAGGTATGCAGATGAGGATAGACTATTTGTCCCTATTGAAGGATTAAATAAGATAGAAAGATTTTTAGTATCAACAGGAAAGACACCTGAACTGTATAACTTAGGAAGAAGAGGATTTAAGAGAAGAAGAGAAAAATTAGAAGAGGATATGCTTAAATTTGCTAAAGAGATTGTAGAAATTCAAGCTAAAAGAGCACTTCATACAGGGTATAAATTTTCTCCAGATACAGTTTGGCAAGAGGAATTTGAAGAAAAATTCCCATACATAGAAACTAGAGATCAAAAAAATGCTATAAGAGATGTTAAAAGAGATATGGAGTCCTCAAAAGTTATGGATAGAATTGTGTGTGGAGATGTCGGATATGGAAAGACAGAAGTAGCTATAAGAGCAGCATTTAAATGTGTTATGGATGGAAAACAAGTTTTAATAGTAGCACCAACGACAGTTTTAGCTCAACAACATTATGATAGATTTGTAGAGAGATATGAAGATTATCCAATAAGTCTTGAGTTATTAAGTAGATTAAGTGGAGATAAAGAGCAAAAAGAGATAATAAAAAAAGTTGAAAATGGAAGTGTAGATATTATTATTGGAACTCATAGAGTTTTATCAGGTGATTTAAAATTTAAAAATTTAGGACTTATTATAGTTGATGAGGAACAAAAATTTGGAGTAAAAGATAAAGAAAAATTAAAAAAAATGAAAAATAATGTTGATATGTTAACTCTAACAGCAACACCTATTCCTAGAACTTTAAATTATGCCTTATTAGGTATTAGAGATATCTCTGTTATAGAAACCGCTCCTGAAGGTAGAGTACCGGTAGAAACAAGTTTTATAAATGATAATAAAAAAGAGATAAGAGAATCTATTATGAAAGAGATAGCTCGAGAAGGACAAGTTTTTTATATATTTAATCGAGTTAAAAGAATAGAGGATAAATTAAATGATTTAAAGAAAATTTTACCTAAATTTGTAACTATAGATTATATTCATGGAAAAATGACTCCTAAAAATATAAAAGAGAAATTAAAAAAATTTCAAGATGGGGATATTGATATTTTATTAAGTACTACAATTATAGAAAATGGAATTGATATAGAAAATGCAAATACTATTCTAATAGAGGGAATAGATAAATTAGGACTTTCTCAAGTTTACCAACTTCGTGGAAGAGTGGGTAGAGGAAAAAGAAAAGGTTATTGTTACTTAATAGTTGATAAAGAAAAAAAACTAGGTAAAAAAGCTTCAGAGAGAAAGGAAACTTTAAAGGATATTGGTGAATTTGGAGGAGGATTTAAACTTTCTTTAGAAGATATGAGAATAAGAGGAGCAGGAGAAATATTAGGTGATAAACAACATGGTGCTTTAGAAACTTTTGGATATAATCTTTATACAAAACTATTACAAGAGGAGATTGCTAAAGTAAAAGGAGATTACAAAGAGGATTTTGAAACAAAAATTATCTTAAATAATGATTCTTATATTCCCAGAGATTATATAGAAGGCGATGAAAGATTAATAATCTATAGAAGATTAGTTGATACAAGAGATTTAGAAAAACTATCAGAGTTAAAAGTAGAATTAATAGATAGATTTGGAGAACTACCTAAAGAGGTAGTAAGTTTATTAAGATATTTAGAGGTAAAAATATTAGCTAAAGATTTAAAAATTGAAGAAATAGTAGAAAAAGATGGAGAATATTTCTTAAAGTTTAATAATGACTATGTAAATTTTGAAAAATTAATGAAGCTAATTGAGGAAAAAAAAGCTAGATATTCTCAAAAAGAGGGCGGATTATATTATTTTGAAGATATTTTAAAATTTTTATATTGGTATAAAGGAGATGATGATTTAAATGAAAAAGTTTGATGAATTTGTAGAAATTATAAAAAAATTAAGAGAACCGAATGGTTGTCCTTGGGATAGAGAGCAAACTTTAGAAAGTTTAAAGCCTCATTTATTAGAAGAAACATATGAAGTTTTAGAAGCTATGGATGAGGGAGGAGAAAAGCTAAAAGGTGAGTTAGGAGATCTATTACTTCAAGTAGTTTTTCAATCTAATATATGTGAAGAAAAAGGTGAATTTAAAATAGATGATGTTATTGATAGTATCTCAGAAAAAATGGTTAGAAGGCATCCACATGTTTTTGGAAATGAGATAGATGTAAAGACATCAGATGAAGTTTTAATTAATTGGGAAAAAATAAAAAAAGATGAAAAAGAGCATGCAGAAAGAATCTCTGTTTTAGATGGAATTCCAAAGGGAATACCTGCACTTTTAAGAGCGGAAAAACTTCAAAAAAAAGCATCTAAAGTGGGATTTGATTGGCCTGAAATCCACGGAGTTATAGATAAAGTTGAAGAAGAGATAGATGAATTGAGAGATGAAGTTATGGCAGGAGCAGAAGAAAAAATTAAAGAAGAATTAGGGGATTTATTTTTTGCATTGGTTAATTTATCTAGACATTTAGGGATAAATCCTGAACTTTGTTTAAATGAAGCATCAGATAAGTTTGAAAGACGTTTTAGATATGTTGAAGAAAATTGTAATATAGAAGAGGCAACTCTTGAGGAGATGGATAAAGTTTGGGAAGAAGCTAAAAATAAAAATATTTTTTAGAACTATTGACATATGAAAAAAATAAGGTATATATAATATTACGAAAAAGGAAGTGGCAAGATGAGATTAGATAAGTTTTTAAAAGTAAGTAGAATAATAAAAAGAAGACCAGTTGCTAAAATAGTAGTTGATGGTGGAAAAGCAAAATTAAATGGTAAGGTAGCAAAAGCTAGTACTGAAGTTAAAGTTGGAATGGAGCTAGAGCTTGAGTATTATAATAAATATTTCAAATTTAAAATATTAGAGGTGCCAGAAGGAAATGTGGCAAAAAGTAAAACATCTGAATTAGTAGAGTTGTTAGATAGTAAAGGTATAGTTATTGATTTAGATGGTGAGGAGGATATATTTTAATGAAAATATTTAATCTTCAATCAAATGCTAAAATAAATATTGGTTTAAATATAGTTGGTGTTTTAGAAAATGGATATCATCTTTTAGATATGACTATGATACCAATTGATTTATATGATAATTTAACAATAAAAGTTGAAGATAAAAGTGGAGATTTAAAAATAAAAACAAATAAAAAGGATATCCCAGTAGATTCAAGTAATATCCTTTATAAAATATATATAAAATTTTATGAAAAAGTAAAATTAACTCCTTTAAATATGGAGGTTTTTTTAGAAAAGATTATTCCTCATCAAGCAGGATTAGGTGGAGGAAGTTCTAATGGAGCTATATTTTTAAATTTTTTAAATAAATTTCATGATGATATTTTATCTTTTGAAGAATTAATAGAACTAGGAAAAAGTATTGGAGCAGATATTCCTTTCTTCATATTAAATAAATCTTCAAGAGTTCAAGGTATAGGTGAAAAGCTACAAGAGATTGAAAATAATTTAAAGGTTTCTTTAGTTATAGTTAAACCACCTTTTGGAGTATCTACAGTTGAAGCTTACAAACAAATGAAAAATATAGAAAATCCTAGAAAATCAAACATTGATAATATAATAAAAGGTTTGAAAGAGAATAATTTATCTTTAGTTGAAGAGAGTATTGAAAATAATTTAGAAGAAGCACTGTTGAAATCAGATAAAAATTTGATTGAGTTTAGAAAAAAGTTAGCAGAAGTAGAAGAGTTAAAATTTTTTATGTCAGGAAGTGGAAGTGCATTTTATGCATTTTTAATAGAGGATATTGATGAAAAAATTGGTAAACTAAGACACAGATTTAACGATTGCGAGATTTTTCTTTGCAATTTTAAATAAAACTACTAAATCATAAGGAAGGTGCATTTAGAATGAGAATTACAGATGTAAGATTGAGAACAGTGAAAAATGAAAACGAACTTAAGTTAAAAGCTTATGCAGATGTTACTTTTGAAGAATGTTTTGTAATTCATGGATTAAAAGTAATTGATGGTCAAAAAGGAATGTTTGTTGCTATGCCTTCAAGAAAAATGCCTGATGGGGAATACAAGGATATAGCTCACCCGATAACACCTGAACTTAGAAAGGATATAACAGATTCTGTTATAGCTAAGTATAAAGAGGTTATGTCGCAGGAAATAACACCAATAGAAGTAGTAGAAGAAGAAATTGTAGAAGAATAAAAAATCATTGACAATGTTAAAAAAAAATGATATTATTTTATTGATGTTGGGGTGTCGCCAAGCGGTAAGGCAACGGACTTTGACTCCGTCATGCGTTGGTTCGAATCCAGCCACCCCAGCCATTTAAAATGATATTTAACGGGAACTTGTATGTTCCTGTTTTTTTTATATCTTTATAAAAATAAAAATCCCTCTTTTAGGTTTTTCTAAAAGAGGGATTTTTATTTTATAATTCGCAATAATTTTTAGCTATTTCAGAAGCTAATTTAGCATTGTTGAAAACTAATTGAATATTAGATTCTAAACTCTTTCCTTTTGTAATATCTTTAACTTTAGCAAGTAAGAATGGAGTGCTATCTTTTCCTTTGATACCTTTTTCTTCAGCTTCAGCAACAGCGTTATTAATTGCAGTAGTAATCGTATCAAAATCCATAGCAAACTCTTCAGGAATTGGATTTGCAATAACAACTCCTCCTTTTAAGTTAACATCCCATTTAGCTTTTAAAGTTTTAGCAATTTGTTCAGGTGTATCCATTTTATAATCCACCTTAAATCCACTTTTTCTAGTGTAGAAAGCAGGTAATTCTTTTGTTTGGTAACCAAGAACAGGAACACCTTTTGTCTCTAAGAATTCAAGTGTTAAACCGATATCAAGAATTGATTTAGCTCCAGCACAAACAACAGCCACATCAGTCATAGCTAACTCTTCTAAATCAGCAGAGATATCCATTGTTGTTTCAGCTCCTCTATGAACTCCACCAATACCTCCTGTAGCAAATACTTTAATGCCAGCAAGAGCAGCAATAATCATAGTAGATGCAACAGTTGTAGCTCCATCATCCTCAGAAGCTAATATAGCAGGAATATCTCTTCTACTAGCTTTAGTAACTTCTAATCCTTTTTTACCTAAATAATCAACCTCTTCTTTGCTTAAACCAACTTTAAGTTTTCCATTTAATATAGCAATAGTAGCTGGTACAGCACCATTTTCTCTAACAATTTCTTCAACTTTTAAAGCAGTTTCAACGTTTTGAGGATAAGGCATACCGTGAGATATTATAGTTGATTCAAGAGCAACAACTGGTTTGTTATTTTCTAATGCTTCCTTAACTTCTTTTGAAATTTCTAAATATTTTGCTAAATTCATAAATTTTCCTCCTTGATTCTATTAATATTTTCTAAAGACATATTATCACTTATTGTTTTTTCACTTGAAATAGCTATTGCAGCACATGCAATACCATTTTTACAGCTTTCAATGATATCTAAATTTTCTAAATAACTATAGGCGATTCCAGACATGAAAGCATCTCCAGCACCAGTAGTATTTATAACTTTTGTTTTATATGGTTTCATATGACCATATACTTCTCCATTAGAGTAAAAAACTCCCTTTTCACCTAAAGATATAAAAACTTGCTTAACTCCTTTTTGAATAAAGAAATTAGCACACTCTTCTAATGAATTTTGATCTATAATATTTATACCAGAAAGAGTTTCAGCTTCAAGTTGATTAGGTTTTATTGTATGGAATTTTCCAATAAATTCTTTTATTTTTAAAGCTTTAGTTGTAGAAACACAATCTAAAAATAATGGAATTGAAAAATTATTAACAATATATTCTATAGTTTCTTTTGGTATATTAGTGTCAATTATACATAACTTTGATTCATCTAAAATCTCTTTTTTAGATTTAATAAAATCTATTGAAAGATTATCATAAAGATCCATAGCTGAGATAGCTAGTTTCATGTCGTTATTGTCATCTAAAATTGATATATAAGTTGATGTTGGTGAATTTGTAATTGTTAAAGAATTAGATATATTTATTCCTAAAGATTTACAATTTCTTTTGATTTCTTCACCATTAAAATCATCACCTAGTACTGTTATCAGTTCAACATCTTGATTTAGTCTAGATAAATTATCTGCAATATTTCTTCCAACTCCACCAAAAGATGTGCTAACTTTCCCAGGATTAGAATCATAGTCTTTTAAAGATGAATAAGATTGAGCTGAAATATCAATATTAGTTCCACCAATAACAGAAACGAAAGATTTTTTTTGTATAATATATCCTTTTCCAATTATTTTACCTTTTTTTATTAAGTTAGAAATATGTACTGCAACAGATGAACGAGCAATATCAGCTTTGTCTGCTAATTCAGATTGAGATATAAAAGGATTTTCTTCAATCCACTTTAAAATTTCTTTTTCTCTGTTGGTCATAAACACCTCCGTTTAAACAAATGTTTATACATATAAACATTTGTTTAAATATTATCATTGAAGTATTGAAAAGTCAATGATTTATATACAAAAAAATTGATTTTTAATGGAAAAAATATTAAAATTTTAATAGAGAGTTAAAAGGGGTGATAGATTGGATAATTTTAAAGGGAATAGGAGCAAGAAAATTTGGCTTCTAACAGAAATAGTAGCAGGGATTCTTTTTGCTATGTTTGTTTATTTTGTTTTAAGAGGAAAAGAAAATGTAATGGGAGGATTTATAAGAATTTTAACATCTCCCACGGTATTGATAACAGATTTTCTAGTTATTGGTGGAATGGGAGCTACATTTTTAAATGCTTTTTTAATTTTTATATTTAACTATACTTTAATGAGGCTTTTAGGAACACCATTAAACGGTATAGCAATAGCATCATTTTTTACAGTATTTGGATTTTCCTTTTTTGGAAAAAATATTTTAAATATTTTACCATTTTATGTTGGTGGAATTCTTTACTCAAAGTATGAGCATATAGACTTTAAAGATATTTTAGTAACAATATCTTTTACAAGTGCGCTAGCTCCATTTATAAGTGAGGTTGCTTTTAATATTCACGTGTTAAGTGAATACGCATATATAAATGCAATAGTTTTAGGTATTGTAATAGGATTTATTGTAACACCATTAGCTAAAAAAATGGCAGGTTTTCATGAAGGATTTAATCTTTATAATCTAGGATTTACAGGAGGAATACTAGGAGCTGTAATAGCTTCAGTTTTAAAACTTTATCAATTTGTTGTTGTTCCTCAAAGAATAATTTCAACAGAACATGACTTAGAATTAAAAGTTATATCTAGTGGAGTATTTTTATCTTTAATATTTATAGGTTACTATATAAATAATAAAAGTTTTTCAGGATATAAAACATTGTTGAAAGATACAGGATTAAAAAGTGATTTTGTAATAAAATATGGATATGGACTTACTTTTATAAATATGGGAATTATGGGATTTGTAGCTATGATGTATCCCATTTTGCTAGGTCAAACTTTAAATGGTCCTTTATTAGCAGGTATATTAACAATAGTTGGGTTTTCAGCTTATGGAAAAACAATTTTAAATATAACACCGATATTACTTGGAGTATTTTTAGGAAAGTTTGGAAGCACTACAGATGGTTTTACAATAGCTTTGTCAGGGTTATTTGGAACTTCTTTAGCTCCAATTGCAGGTGTATATGGTCCTATATGGGGAGTTGTAGCAGGGATGTTACATATAGCTGTAGTACAAAGTATTGGTGTAATTCATGGAGGACTTAATCTTTACAATAATGGATTTTCAGCTGGAATTATAGCTGGTTTTTTATTACCAATAATAAGTACAACTAAAGAAAGTGTAAATAAAAGAAGAGCTAAATATCTTCAAAGACAAAAAGCATTGCACGATTTAATTAGAAAAACAGAGGATAATCTTAATGGAAAATGATAGATTAAGAAAAAAAATTAAAAATAAAAAAATAAATCATTGACGAAGTTTAAAATTTATGGTACTATAATTTTTGTCAGCGGGAAACGCCGCCGACAAGAATTGTAGAAAAAGGACATTAACAACCGAATAGAGAAAATAGTC
>NZ_CAMQXC010000002.1 GCF_947038635.1 uncultured Cetobacterium sp.
CGCCAACAGAGGGGTCTGTTGTTGCAGTTGTATATAGCTTATTACTATCTATGTTCTTCTATAGAAGTATAACTGTAAAGCAGTTAGTTAAAATATTTGAAGAGAGTGCAAAGATGACGGGAATAATTGTTTTCCTAATTGGAGTTTCAACAATTATGTCATGGGTAATGGCCTTCACAGGTGTGCCTCAAGCTATTTCTAATATGATTTTAGGAATCTCTGATAATAAATATCTAATTCTTTTACTAATGAACGTACTTTTACTATTCATTGGAACATTTATGGATGTTACACCAGCAATTCTTATATTTACACCAATATTCCTACCAATAGTTAAAACTTTTGGAATGACTCCAGTTCAATTTGGAATCATCATAGTATTTAACTTATGTATTGGAAATATTACACCACCAGTTGGAAATACACTGTTTGTTGGAGTAAAAGTTGCTAAACTTAAAATGGAAGATGTTATGAAAGAGATGGTAAAGTACTATGCAGTTATAATAGCAGTATTATTACTGGTAGTTTATGTACCTCAACTTTCAACAGCACTACCAAAATTAATGGGGTTAATTAAGTAGATTAAAATAAAAAGATTTTGTTAATAATAGGGGCAATATCATCTATAGATGGTATTGTCCTTTTAATATTGTATTTCCTGAAAAAATACACACAAATAGTATTAAATAATCATAAAGAGATTTTTATGTTTATAATATTGATATTTTTTGAGTAAAATGCTAATATAATCAAGTGTTTCAAAAATTAAAGACTTATTTAAGACATTCTAGGAGGGATTATGAACGGGCATATGATTTATGCATCACACCCAATTATATGGGGAACAGCTATTTTTGGTATTATTATTGTATTACTTCAATCGGGGCTAATCATTAAAAAATCAATATCAACAGCTAAAGAGTTAGGGATATCTAACGATAAAATAACAAAGGGAATTAAAGTTAGTGCAATGGCAAGTATTGGACCAGCACTAGGAGTTGTTGGAAGTTTACTAGCACTTTTAGTTACAATGGGATCGCCAGTTTCAACTTTAAGATTAAGTTTAATAGGAAGTTCAAACTTTGAGGCAATGGCAGCAAACTTTGGAGCTCAAGCAATGGGATCTGAGCTTTCAACAAATATGTTACCAGTTGTATTTACAAATGCACTTTGGACTATGGCATTAGGATCAATGGGATGGATTGTTTTCGTTTTCCTATTTGCACATAAGATGGATAAGGTTAATGGATTATTAACAAATGGAAGAAAAGCTCTCTTACCAGCAGTTGGACTGGGAGCTATGTTAGGGTCTTTCGCATTCTTTAACGTTGGAAACTTAATGAAGTTTAATACAAATCCTGATGTAACAATTGCAGCTATATCTGGAATGATAATTATGGTAGTTTGCTTAAAAATAGGAGAGAAGATGGCTTGGTTAAAAGAGTGGGCACTTACTTTTGCTATGTTTGGTGGAGCAGCTATTGGGCTTTTAGCAGCATAAATTGGGAGGATAAAAATGGGAATTTATAATAGATATATAGATGATGTTACAAAAATTGGAAGAAGCACAATGGTTTTAGGATTTTTAGCTTCTCTTTTACCGGCACTTATTATGACTTTTTACTTTGGATTTAATCCAGGATTAGCAGCAATAATTGCTGGAGCTATATCACAAGCTTCTGTTTCTGGAGCTTTCTACTTTAGTGAGCCAATTAGTTATTACCCAATTGTTGGTAGAGCTGGACTATACATGGGATTCTTATCAGGAAACCTTGTAAACATGAGAATACCTGCTGCTATATCTGCTCAGGAAGCTTCTGAGTGTCCTGCAGGAACTGAAGAGGGTTCAATAATGGGAACTATTGGAATAGGGGTTTCTATCTGGATTGGTATTGTATTCTTAATACTATCAGTTTTAGCTGGACAAGCTCTATTAAGTCAATTACCACCAAGCTTTATGGCACTATTAACACTAGTTATACCAGGTCTTTTTGGAGGAGTTTTTGCACAGTTTGCAATAAAGTCACCAAAAGTTGCAGTTTTTGCTTTAGCAGTATCGTTTACTATGACAAAGTTAGTTAACTTTATTCCTGGAAAACCAGCGTTTTTAATAACATTAGTATCAGTTTTCTCAAGTATACTATTTGCTAAAAAACTTATGGAAAAGAGGGTTGGATAATGAAAAAAGAGAGAGTAATAAATAGTTTTATAGATATGGTAAAAATATACTCTCCATCATTAAATGAAAAGGAGTATAGTGAGTACCTAGTAAAACAATTAGAGAGATTAGGACTTGAAGTATATTTAGACTTAGGTTTTAAAAAATATGGTGGAAATGCTCCTACAATATTTGCTAAATTAAAGGGAAATGTTCCTGGAGAGGGAGTTACATTAGCAGCTCACATGGATGTAGTAGAGCCATGTGCAAATATAAATCCAATTGTAGATGGGGATTTTATAAAAACTGATGAAACTACAACTTTAGGTGGAGATGACAAGGCTGGTATTGCAGCTATATTAGAGGTTTTAGAAAACCTAATAGAGAGGGAAGCAAAGCATGAAGATGTATTTGTTTTATTAACTCCATGTGAAGAGAATGGAATGCTAGGAGCAAAAAATATAGATTGGAATTTAGTTCCAGCTCATATGGTTCCAGCAAAGAATATGATTGTTATAGATAACTCAGGTAGAGCTGGATTAATAGCTCATACCGCTCCAAGTAAGTATGATTTTAAAATCACTTTTAAAGGTAGAAAAGCTCATGCTGGAATTGAACCTGAAAAGGGAATAAATGCTATAACTTTAGCAGGAGTAGCTATCTCTAATATGAATATAGGAAGGATAGATACTTTAACAACTTCAAATTTAGGAACAATTCACTCTGAGTTTCCAAGTAATGTTGTAGCTGATCTTTGTGTTGTTACAGGAGAGGTTAGAGGACACTCTTTAGAATCTATATTTGAGACTTTAAACTCTTATGAGAAGGCTTGTGAAAATAGTGTTGAAAAGTTAGGTGGAGAGTTTGTATTTGAAAAAATATGTGTATTCCCAACTTTAAAACCAACAGATGATCTTGCATTTGCAAAGGAGTTTGCAAAGGTATATGAGAGTATGGGAATAGCTACTGAACTTCAAGTTATAGGTGGGGGTTCAGATAGTAATATATTTGCAGAAAAAGGTTATAACTCAATAATCATTGGAGTGGGAATGGAAGGCGTTCACACTGTAAATGAAAAGTTAGATACAAGAGAGTTGTTTAAAACTATAGAGGCTTTAAATAGCTATATTGTAAAATAAAAAGGTAAGTATCTTATAAAAATAGAGATCGATTTTAAAATTTTATTTTAAGTCGGTCTTTTTTTCTTGCTAAATGTTATAAAAAAAAGTATCATATTAGATATAAAAGAGTTAGGAGATTATAATAATGAGAAAGAGTAGTAGTGATAATATCTATGAAACAATAAAAAATGATCTGTTAGTTGGAAATATCGATTTTGGTGATAAAGTAGTAGAGATTGACTATGCAAATAAATTAAATGTTAGTAGAACTCCTTTAAGAGAAGCTATAAAGAAGTTAGAGATTGAAGGAATAATTGAGAGATTACCAAATGGTAGACTTAGAATTATGGATATAACTCCACAAAAAATAGATGAGATATTCGAAATTAGAATATGTCTTGAAGGTATTTTATTTGATTCTATTGTAAAAAATAAAAATGGAGTAGATAGAATATACCAAAATCTAATTTTAACAAAATATCTTATAGATACTGAAAATTGGGATGAAGCTAGAAGATTATTTTTAGAGTACAATTCATTGGTGTATTCAGCGTCATCACTGGAATATGCTGTAAAAATATTAAGACACTACGATTTTATAATATCAGCATTAAAAAGAAAATCTTTAAAAAGTGAGAGTAGGGTTTTAAAAGCTTACAATGAGCATTTAGAGATTATAAGTTTACTTAGAGATGGAGAGTTAGAGAAGGCAAAAGAAGCTAATAAACTTCATCTATTAAATGCTAAAGAGATAGTAAAAAAGACCATCAAATAAATTTTGACGGTCTTTTTTTTATTAAAACATCTTTATAGATAGGGCAAATGCCATCATTATTAAAGAAACACTAAATAAACCTACAAAAGAGTATTTAATATGATCTTTTAACTCAATACCAGCAAGTCCTATTCCTAAGAAAGTTGCAGGTACTAGTGGACTTATGAAAAGAGAAAGATTTTTACCAATAGTCATAGCTACAGCCATACTTAAAGGTGTTATTTCAAAGTTCTTTCCAACTTCAATAGCAAGAGGCATTAGTCCATAGAAATAAGAGTCAGTTCCTAAAACTAATCCAAGAGGTAGTGATAGAACACCCATTAAAATATGAAGTTGTGAGGCAATAAATGCTGGGATAACTTTTAAAAGAGGGATTGTCATCGCTTCTAACATTCCACTATTACCTAAAATTCCAACCATAACTCCAGCTCCTAACATAACAGATGATACATCAAGGGCAGCAGGTGCATGCGCTTTTAATCTATTTTTTTGATCTTTAGGATTAGGGTAGTTAACAACTAGTGCAATGGCACATCCAATCATAAATACAAAGTATGGAGGGAAAGTATTAATTAAAAGTAAAACTAAAACTCCAAGAGTTAAAAGCATATTAAATGCAGTTAGTTTAGGTCTTTTTAACTCATCCTCTTTCTTTTGAGAGATATGTGTTCCCTCTTCTATTTCAAACTCTGGAGAGCTTTTTTCTAAAATACCAGCTCCATTAAATTTTACTTCTCTCATAGCACCAAAAATAGCAAGTCCTATTGTAGTTACAACTCCTAAAATTTGAATAGGAATCATAATATGCCATAGATCATTAGGGTTCATACCTAAAACAGTAGCTGCTCTAGCCACAGGACCTCCCCAAGGTAGAAGATTCATAACTCCCATACCAGCTCCAACTATCATAAGTAGAAGTTGAGGACGGATATTAAGTTTTTTATAAAGCGGTAGTAAAGCTGGAACTGTAACTAAAACAGTTGTAACAGTGGCACCGTCAAGGTGGGAGAAAATGGCAACGATGGCAGTGACAACGGCAACTGCAATAACATTTGTACCAGCTTTTTTAACCAACTTATCAACAATAACGTCAAACATCCCGGCATCAGACATTAGACCGAAGAAAGTAACAGAGAAAATAAATAAAACAGCCATTTCACTAGTTTTACCAACACCTTTTTTAACAAAGGTTACAATTTCTGGAAATGAAAAACCAGCTAGGATAGCAGCAATAAAAGGTATTGTAATAAATACAACTAACGGTATAGTTTTTGATTTAAAAAGAAAATACATCATAGCAAAAAGCATAATAAAACCAGCAAGGGCTAGTAACATAATAAAACCTCCCAAAAATCTCATTTTAGAATTGAACAATTGTATACAAAAATTCTTGTTGTGCAAATTATAAATATTTGTTTTGAAAAAGTCAATATATTTTTTTAAAAAACATTACTTTCCAAAAACTAACATATTATGTAAAAATAAAAATAAAAAAACAGTTGACAAAATTGAAAAAAAAATATAAATTGTAATTGTATACAATTATTCAAAAAAGAAAATTGCGGGAGGACTTATGATATCTTTATATGAAAATGGAGTAGTTTTAGTTAATGGAAAAGAGATTATATCAGAGGAATCTGGTGTAAAATATAATAAAGAGGATTTAAAAAAGGGGACTATTGCTTATAAAATTTTAGCTGATCATAATGTTTCAAATAATATGGAAAATTTAA
Organism: uncultured Cetobacterium sp.; assembly: GCF_947038635.1. Taxonomy (GTDB): domain Bacteria; phylum Fusobacteriota; class Fusobacteriia; order Fusobacteriales; family Fusobacteriaceae; genus Cetobacterium_A. Next base: position 5,788 of record NZ_CAMQXC010000002.1, read on the forward strand.
GTTTAAAATTTGATTGCTTAGCATCACACGATATAACTTATGTTGGAATAATTCAAACAGCTAGAGCAAGTGGACTTGAAAAGTTTCCAATTCCATATGTTTTAACAAATTGTCACAACACTCTTTGTGCTGTTGGAGGAACAATAAATGAGGATGATCATATGTTTGGATTGTCAGCAGCTAAAAAATATGGAGGAATCTATGTTCCACCACATCAAGGAGTTATTCACCAGTATATGAGAGAAACTATGGCTGGATGTGGAAAGATGATACTAGGTTCAGATAGTCATACTAGATATGGAGCTTTAGGAACTATGGCCATTGGTGAAGGTGGAGGAGAGTTAGTAAAGCAGATTTTAAGTAAAACTTATGATATTAAATATCCAGGAGTTGTTGGTATCTATTTAAAGGGAGCACCTAAAAAAGGTATTGGACCTCAAGATATAGCTCTTACAATAATAAAAGCTGTATTTAAAAGTGGATATGTAAAAAATAAAGTAATGGAGTTTGTAGGAGAGGGAATATCAAATCTAGATGTAGAGTTTAGAAATGGAATTGATGTTATGACTACAGAAACTACATGTTTAACATCTATCTGGAAAACAGATGATAAAGTTAAAGAGTATTTAGAAGAGCATGGAAGAGTAGAAGAGTATAAAGAGTTATCACCTGAAGAGGTGGCTTACTATGATGGAATGGTTGTTGTAGATTTAGATAAAATAGAGTCTATGATAGCTCTACCTTTCCATCCAAGTAATGTTTATTCAATAAAAGAGTTACAAGAGAATCTAGATGAGATACTAACAAAAGTTGAAGCTGAAGCTCTTGAGCAGGGAATGAAAATAGATTTGAAAAGTAAAATAAAGGATGGTTCACTTTTTGCAGAGCAAGGAGTTATAGCTGGATGTGCAGGAGGAACTTACGACAATATAGTTGATGCTGCAGATATTTTAAAGGATAAATCTGTAGGTGTAGATTTTACTTTAAGTGTGTATCCATCAAGTCAGCCAACATATATTGAGTTAAATAAAAATGGAACAATCGCTAAAGTAATGGAAAGTGGAGCAGTTGTAAGATCGGCTTTCTGTGGACCATGTTTTGGTGCTGGAGATACTCCTGCTAATGGGCAGTTAAGTCTTAGACATACAACTAGAAACTTCCCGAGTAGAGAAGGATCAAAACCTGGAGAGGGTCAAATCTCTATGGTAGCTCTAATGGATGCTAGATCTATTGCAGCAACAGCTATTAATGGTGGAAGACTAACAGCAGCAACTGAGTTAAATATAGAGTTTACAAAACCAAAATACGAATTTAATGATAAAGTTTATAAAAATAAAGTGTATGATGGATTTGAGGAACCTAAGTCATCAGATTTAATCTATGGACCAAACATAATAGATTGGCCAAAAATGCCAGCACTAACAAAAGATATGCTTTTAAAAGTTTGTGCAGTTATAAATGATCCTGTTACAACAACAGATGAGCTTATTCCATCGGGAGAAACATCATCATATCGTTCAAACCCTATGAGACTTGCAGAGTTTACTCTTTCAAGAAGAGTTCCTGATTATACAAAAAAGGCTAAAGAGATACATAAAGCTGAAATTTTAAGAGAAAATGGTGAAAATCCATTTGTTGGGGATTTAGAAAAAGTATTGAACAAAATCCAAGGAATAGATAAGGGTGCTAAACCACTAGAGATTGGAATAGGAAGTACAATTTACGCTAATAAACCTGGAGATGGATCAGCTAGAGAGCAGGCTGCTTCTTGTCAAAAAGTATTAGGTGGATGGGCTAATATAGCTAAAGAGTATGCAACGAAGCGTTATAGATCAAACTTAATAAACTGGGGTATGATTCCATTTATAGTAAAGCAGGATATTAACTTTGAAAATGACGACTATATCTATATAAAGGATATTAAATCAGCTATTGAAAATAAAGATGATAGTATAAAAGGTTATGTAATCTCAACTAAAAATGAGGATATAAAAGAGATTGAGTTAAGACTAGAAGCCTTAACAGATACAGAGAGAAAAATCTTAGTAGATGGGTGTTTAATTAACTACTATAAATAGAAAATAAGATAATGAAAGAAGGCTAGATATTTTAAATATCTAGCCTTCTCTATTTGATAAAGTGTGTGTAGGTTATCTATTCCAATCAGCTAAAAACTTAGCGATTCCAGCATCAGTAAGAGGGTGCTCTAACATTTTACAAAGAACAGGATATGGAATTGTTCCAATATGTGCTCCAGCTTTAGCAGCTTCTTTAGAATGATAAGTGTTTCTAATACTAGCTGCTATAATTTCACTACTGATATTATGAATTTTAAAAATTTCAGCAATCTCTTTTATTAATTCAATACCATTTACTCCAGTATCATCAAGTCTTCCAAGGAAAGGACTAACATAAGTAGCTCCAGCTCTTGCAGCTAAAAGAGCTTGGTTAGCTGTAAAAATAAGAGTTACATTTGTTTTAATACCTCTATTTACAAGATGTCTACAAGCTTCTAATCCGTCTTTTGTAATGGGAAGTTTTATAACTATATTGCTGTGAATTTTTGCAAGCTCTAAAGCTTCCGCAATCATCTCATCAGCTTTTAAAGAGATAACTTCAGCACTGATAGGTCCATCTACAATTTCACAAATCTCAGTTACAACCTCTTTAAAGTCTCTTCCCTCTTTAGCAATTAGAGATGGATTTGTAGTAACTCCAGAGATACACCCCATCTTTGCAGCTTCTCTAATCTCGTTAACATTAGCAGTGTCGATAAAAATTTTCATAGCTTTCCTCCCAAAGCAAGTTCACTTGCCTTTTCTATAATTTTTTCAGCTGTTAAACCATACTCTTTTTGTAGGAAGTCTTGTGTTCCCACTTGTCCAAATCTATCTTCTACACCAACTTTTCTCATAGGTACAGGATAGTTTTCAACAAGAACTTCAGCAACAGCACTTCCAAGACCACCAGTTACATTATGATTTTCAGCTGTTATAATCTTTCCAGTTTTTTTAGCATATTCAATAATTAGATTCTTATCTATAGGTTTTATAGTAAACATATCAATAACAGCAGCACTAATCCCTTGTTTTTCCAGGTCTTCAGCAGCTTTTAAAGCTTCTGCAACCATTATACCACTACTGATTATCGTAAAGTCTTTACCATCTTTTAAGACTTTTCCTTTTCCAATTTCAAATTTTTCATTTTCATCATATATTTTATAAGCATTTTTTCTAATTGTTGTAATATAGTGGATTCCATAGATATCTTTTATCTCACGAATTAGATATTTTAACATAGTAGAGTCAGTTGCTGTGATAACTGTAGCTCCAGGAATCTCTCTCATAAGAGCAATATCTTCAAAAGATGTGTGAGTTCCCCCATTATGTTGAGACGTAATACCTGTATCTGAACCTAATATTTTTATATTTGTTTTAGCATAAGCTCCAGATAAAAATATCTGATCATAGCATCTTCTAGTAGCAAAAGGGCTAAATGTATGAATAAAAGGGATTTTTCCAAGAAGAGATAATCCACTTGCAACTCCTACCATATTAGCTTCCATAATCCCACAGTTAACAAAATTATTGGGATAATCCACACCAATAGATGTTGTAGTTATAGCTTCTGAAAGATCAGCTTCTAAAACATACACGTTTTTATCCTCTTTAATAAGTTCTTTTAGTGTTTCGCTATATGCTCTTCTCATCTCTGTAGTTTCTAATATAAGATTACTCATTGTCATCCTCCTTATCACCTTTTTCAAAGTTTTGAATCTCCCAAAGAAGAACTCCCTTCATTTCATCATTAAATCTAACATGGTGATTTGCTTTTAAATCTTCAAAGTATTTAACACCTTGACCTTTAATAGTATCTAAAACAATAGCTTTTGGTTTTCCAAAGTTATTACCTTTTAAAGCTGTTTGAATCTCACCAACAGAATCACCTTTAACTTGCATAGAGTGGAATCCAAAACTTCTAAGTTTTTCTAAGATACTAAAAGTTTCACATATCTCTTCAGTTGTTCCATCTAATTGTTTTTTGTTGTTATCTACAAAAAGAGTGAAGTTAGTAAGTTTAAAGTGAGCAGCAAACTGAATAGCTTCCCAGCACTGTCCCTCGTTTAGTTCGCCATCTCCAACAATACAGTAAACCTGTCTTTCACTACCATCTCTTAAAAGACCTAGAGCTATTCCAACGGCAGCAGAGATACCCTGTCCTAAAGAACCAGTTGTCATATCAATTCCTGGAGTTAAATTTCTATCAGGGTGGCTAGGTAGAGTAGTTCCATTGTCATTTAGTGTCATTAAAGTTTCTAAAGGAAAAAATCCTTTTAATGCAAGAGTAGAGTATAAACTAGGACCTGCATGACCTTTAGATAAAACTAGGAAATCTCTATCTAAATTTTTAGGATCTTGGGGATTAATCTTCATATTTGAATATAGAACTGCAAGAGTTTCTACAATAGACATAGCTCCACCAATATGTCCAAAACCTCTATTTAAAAGCATTTTTAATGTCTCTTTTCGAATATCTTTAGCAAACTTTTCCATTTGAATAATATCGCTCATAAAAACCTCCTATTGAAATATCTTGTAAAAATTTATGGATACCTATAAGGTATCCATAATATAGTTCTATAAATTTTAGAAATAACCTACAATATATCCTAAAATAATTCCTACAACTCCAAAGTCTGCATCAGAGAAAGTTGTGTTAGCAAATCCTAAACTTCCTAAAATTGGAAGTAGTGCTACAGGTAGGAATGTTATTAAAAGACCATGAATAAAAGCTCCAATAGTTGCTCCTTTTCTACCACCAGTTGCATTTCCGAAAACTCCAGCAGTAGCTCCACAGAAGAAGTGCGGTACAACACCAGGTAAAATTAGAATCATCTTAAGTTGTCCTAGAATTAAAAGTCCAACAATACCTCCGACAAAGCTGCTTAAAAATCCGATTAAAACAGCATTTGGTGCATATGGGAAAACAATTGGACAATCTAGAGCTGGTTTAGCATTAGGTACTAGCTTTTGAGAGATACCAGTAAATGCAGGAACGATTTCTGCAAGAAGTAATCTAACACCTTGAAGGATAATGTATACTCCAGCAGCAAAAGTTATAGCTTGAACAACAGCAAATACAATATAGTTTTGACCACCACTTAAGTTTTGTTCAACATACTCAGGACCAGCAGCAACAGCAACTATAATATATAAAATACTCATAGTTAAAGAGATTGAAATTGAACTGTCTCTTAAGAAACTTAAGTTCTTAGGAAGAGTCATCTCTTCAGTTGATTTAGAGTTTTTTCCCACAAGAGATCCAACCCAAGCTGATAAAACATATCCAACTGTACCAAAGTGTCCAAAAGCTACATCATCAGAACCTATGATTTTTCTCATAGTAGGTTGTGCAATAGCTGGGAAGAACGCCATGATAAATCCAAGAACTAAAGCTCCAACTCCAATTAAAGTAGTTCCAGTTAATCCACCAACTGCAAGAATAACAGCAATCATACAAGCCATATAGAAAGTATGGTGCCCAGTTAGAAAGATATATTTTAAAGGTGTAAATTTAGCAATTAAGATATTTGCTAGCATACCAAAAGCCATAATAAGTGCTGTTGCAGTACCATACTCTTTTAAAGCCATCCCTACTATAGCTTCGTTATTAGGCACAATTCCTTGAACATTGAAACCAACTTCAAACAGCTCACCAAATGGAACTAAAGCTCCAACTAAAATACCAGCTCCACCACCAATAATAATAAATCCTAATATAGTTTTAATAGTTCCCTTAATCGTGTCTGAAGCACTTTTTTTCTGTAATAGTAAACCGATTAATGAGATTAAACCAACTAAGATAGCTGGAACTTTTAAAATGTCTAAAATAACATTTAACATCTCTACCCACTCCCTTTTTCTTTTATAAAACCCCTTTAGCTTTTAAAACTTCTTCAAGTTTCTCTTTAAGTTCTGCAAGGTTGATAATGCTATTAAGTGAAACTACATTTTTAAGTGATGTACTATTAGCTAAATCTGATGACATAATAAAGATGTCAGCTGATCCTTCTGTTGCTGATGCTAAATCTGTGTGATCTACCTCTGCATCAACACCAAGTTGAGTTAAAACTTTTTTAATATTCATCTCTAACATAAAACTACTTCCTAAACCTGATCCACAAACTGCTAATATTTTCATAAAAAAACCTCCTATATTATCTCTAAAATCTCTTGATTTGTTTTTGCCAATTTAATTTTTTCAATTTTTTCATCATCATTTAAAAGCTCGACTAAATTTGTTAAAGCATCTATATGGGACTCATTATCCTTTGCTGCTAAAGTTATAATAATTTGAATGTTATTATTCCCAAACTTTGCAGGAGTATCTAATTTAAGTAAAGACATTCCCATTTTTAAAACACCATCCTCTGGGCGAGAGTGGGGCATTGCCACATCTTCCGAAAGGACAATGTAAAATCCAAGTTCATTAACTTTAGATATCATAGTATCAATATATCTAGGTTCGATATATCCCTTTTCTAGAAGAGGGCGAGAAGCAATCTTTATAGCTTCCTCCCAACTGTCAACTTGAGGTAGGATTTGAATGTTACTTTCTAACAGCTCTTTTATCATCTCAATATCCTCCAGTTATCTTTATGCTCTAATTATATTTCAAGAGAAAATAAAAATAAACTCTCTATTTTATTCAAAATTTTTTTACAAAATTATTTATGTTAAATCTTTTTTCATTGGCAATTTCCACAAGTTGAACAAATGGATCTAGGTGTTCTTTGTTATCTTTTGATGCAAAAGCTACTACAGTTTGCACTAATTTATCATTGGGAAAAAGCACTGGTTCCTTTAAGGTTACTAAAGAGAAGGCTGTTTTAAAAACATCATCTTCATTTCTTGCATGAGGGAAAGCCATATTAGGTGCTAATATGATATATCCACCATATTTCTCAATAATCTCAATCATATTTTCAGTATATTTTTTAGTGACACAACCATTTTTTTCTAAAACCTCACCAGCTAATTGAACAGCTTCTTGCCAAGTATTAGCTAAAACTCCCTCTTTTATATAGTCTCTATCTAGCAAGTCAAAAATTGTAAGTTTTTTTGGAGAAATATCGTCCACCAAAGTTGAATCAAGGAGCTCTTTTAGTTGTGATAAAAGATTATCTTTGTCAGTAATTGTGGTATTTTTTTCAATGACTTCTAAAACTTGAGAAAAAAGAACTTTCTTACTACGCCTAGGAACATTGAAACTCTCTAAAATTTCCATATCTTCATTAGAAAGTAGAGGATTAACTTTAATTATAGGTTGAGTTATATCATTATTTTCTAAATCTAAAGTTGTAATTATATAATCAATAGAGTTTTTTTCTAAAGATTTTGTTAAAAGATGACTTGGAATAATATCAACAATATCAAGTGAATAGAACTCTTTTATCTGCTGAGCAAGAAGTTTTGAAGTTCCATAACCTAGACCACATACAAGAAGAACCTTCTTTTTATTTTTACTTTTAACTCTATTTCTATCAATAGCAGCTTTAAAATGTATTGTTATAAAAGATATCTCATCTTTTGTAAATTTTTTCTCAATAAATTTTTCAAGTCCCTCTAAAACTTCAGAGGTAATATCAAAAAGTTGTGGATAACTTTCTAAAACTTCTTGATATATTGAGTTTTCAAGTTCAATACCATTTTGAATTCTATATATAGTAGGTTTTATGTGATTTAGTAATCCATCTATTAGAGTTTCATCTTGAGAGATATCTACATCTACTCTTTTATTGAATTCAGTTATTAATTTTTTTACAAGAATCTCCATCTCTACCCAATTCTCATAATATGAATAGTTTAAGTTATATGTATGACTTCCTAAAAAGTAGTCTGTGATTTTTAGATACTCTACTTTAGAAAGTTCAATATCGTAATGAGCTTCTAAAAGCGTACTCCCTTTTTTAACAGCTTCATACTCTTTTGTATTTTCTAAGAAGTTTTCATTTTTAATTTTATCTATATGGTGTCCAGCTCTAACCATAAGAATAGTTATTTTAAGGTAGTTTTTAATAATCTGGTAAGCTTCATCAGAGATTATTCTATCCATAATTTTTTGACAGTAGTTTAAAAATAGTTTAATTCCCTCTTCGTTAACAGACAAATACTCTTTTAAGATATTTTTGAAAAATATATTCTTTCTATTTTTAATAGTTGTTAGAAACTTTAAAAGACATTGTCTAATATCCTCCTCTTTTCCAACTAGTTCAAGCCCTTTTTTATGACATATTTCTAAAGATAGATGATATTTATCAAGAGTTTCTTTAAGATCTTTTAAATGAAGCTTAATAGTGCTTCTACTAATATCTAGTTCCTCAGAAAGTTGCACTTGATTGATAACTCTTTTAAAAAGAATTAGCATAAGAATGTATAGTTCTCTCTCTTCAGAAGAGAAAGTAGTTTTATCATAGTTATCTTTTAAAAACTCCTCTAAAGATTTAAAGTTAGATATTCTAACAATACCTTTTGAAATCTCAATGTTATCAAGAGAGTTTTCACTTAAGAGTTCAGAGATTTTTTCTAACTCATAACGAACAGTTCTTTCACTTACTCCAAGTTCTTCTGAAAGCTCTTTTAGACTCTTCTCTTTTTTATGTAGTATTAGGTTTTGTAAAATTAAAGTTGAACGACTATTTAACATATGTGACTCCTTTTGTTACTTTTTAAATTGATTATAACATAAAAAAATTGACAACTCTAAATTTTTATTATATATTAGTTGTATATACAACTATACAAATTCAAGGGGTGAGATTTATGAATAAAAAAGAGTTTACAATAACTATTGCAGGTGGAGGAAGTACTTGGACACCAGGGCTTTTAAAGGCTCTGTGTAAAAGGAAGGGAACTTTCCCATTAAAAAGAGTTGTACTTTTTGACAATAATCCTGAAAGACAAGAAGTTATAGGGGAGTTTGCAAAGGTTCTTTTTAAGGAGGAGTATCCAACAGTAGATTTTGAGTATACAACTTCTCCAGAAGTAGCTTTTACAGGGACAGATTTTGTATTTTGTCAAATTAGAACTGGTGGATATAAAATGAGAGAGTTAGATGAGAAGATACCACTAAGTCTAGGAGCAATAGGTCAGGAAACTTGTGGTCCAGGTGGATTTGCTTATGGTATGAGATCTATTGGGGATATGATAAAACTTATAGAAGAAGTTAGAAAATACGCTCCTGAAGCTTGGTTTTTAAATTATACAAATCCAGCAGCAATAGTGGCAGATGCACTTAAGAAAGCTTTTCCAAATGATAAAAAAATTCTAAATATCTGTGATCAACCAGTAAATCTTTTAAGATCATATGGAAGACTTTTAGGGATGGATTCAAGTGAGTTTGAACCTGTTTATTTTGGATTAAACCACTTTGGATGGTTCACAAATATCTATGATAAAAATGGAGTGGATTTAGTTCCTAAATTAAAGGATATAACTTTAAACTCTGGATTTAAACCAGCTGATGCAGAGCAAAGAGATCAATCGTGGTTAGACACATATGCAATGGTAAGAGATATGTTAGTGGATTTCCCTGATTATATGCCAAATACATATTTACAATATTATTACTATCCAGAGTATAAAAAAGCAAAGTTAGATCCAGAATACACTAGAGCTAACGAAGTTATGAATGGAAGAGAAAAAAGAGTTTTTGAAGAGTGCAGAGAGATTGCAGCAAGAGGAAGTATGGGAGATTCTAATGTTGTTCATAATGATGCTCATGGTGAGATGATTGTTGAAGTTGCTGAATCAATAGCTTTCAATGAAAATAGAATCTATATAGTGATAGTTCAAAACAACGGACTGATAAGTAACCTAGATGATGATGTAATGGTAGAGGTAGCGGCTAACTTAGGAATCAACGGACCAAGACCATTTGGAGTTGGGAAAATAGGAACATTCTATAAGGGACTTATAGAGCAGCAGTTTGCTTATGAAAGATTAACAGTAGAGGCTTGGTTTGAAGGATCATATGCTAAAGCACTTCAAGCTTTAACATTAAATAGAACAATTGTTGATGCTAAAAAAGCTAGAAAAATTTTAGATGCATTAATTGAGGTAAATAAGGAGTATTGGCCAACATTAAGATAATATGTTAATATCTAATTAATATAAAATTAGAAGGGTGGTTTCAATGGAGTATAAAGTTATAAATCTATTACAAACAAGAGAGTTAAAGGCAAAGTTTACTAAAAGTGAGGAGAGCATTTTAGATTTTATTGAGAAAAATTTTGATAAAATTCCAAAATACTCTGTAGTTAAACTGTGTGAAGAGGCTTATGCCTCTCAAGCAAGTATAAATCGAGTTTGTAAAAAACTTGGATTTAAAGGGTTTAGTGAATTAAAATACTCCATTGAACAGGACCTAAAGAAGATGCAAAGTTCAAAGAGTTTAAGTATAAATAATACATTTTTTTATATAGAGAATATAAACTTTCAAGATGTTCAAGGGATAGCAGAGGTAATAAAAGAGAATAGAAAAATATTGATATATGGACTTGGAGCTTCTCAAATAACTGCTTCTTACCTTCAAAGACAGCTTCTATATCTGGGGTTTCAAGCTATTGTAGTAGGTGAAGAGAGAATGATAGAGCAATTTGATGATTTTATACTGCTTATCTTATCAAGTTCAGGAGAAACGTTAAGAGTTAAGCATGTAGCTAAGACGTTTAAAGAGAGTGGAAAAACTGTGGTAGCTATAACAAAATCAGGAAGTTCTTTAGATGAAATCTGTGATTTCACATTTACTCATAATATTTCAATAGATAAATTAGATGCTATATCTCGTGAGCAACAGCTACATATGATAATTATGGTTAATGAACTAATAAATAGAGTTCAAAATGGATAATTATCCATAAAAAAGGATTACGATATTTTGTTCTGTTAGATTATAATAATGTTAAAAAAAGAACAAAGAGGTAATTAAATGAGTAGAGATATAAAAATATTAATGCATACACATTGGGATAGAGAGTGGTACTTTACAAAAGCTGAAACACAGGTACTTCTTAGAAATCATATGTTTGAAGTTATAGAATTTTTAGAAAAAAATGAAGATATAATTTACGTTTTAGATGGTCAAAGTGTAATGCTTGATGACTTTATAGAGTTTGCTCCAAAGTGGAAAGAGAGAACAGAAAATCTAGTAAAAAAAGGTGCTCTTAGAGTTGGACCTTGGTATACACAAACAGATTTACTATTAGTACATGGTGAATCAATTATTAGAAACCTTTACTATGGAATGGAGAAAGCTTTAGAATATGGAGATGTAATGAAAGTTGGATATGCTCCTGATACTTTTGGACATTCAGCTCAAATGCCTCAAATATACTCACAGTTTGGAATAGATAGTACTTTCTTCTGGAGAGGATATAGTGAATTAAAAGGTGAAAAGTCAGATTTCCTATGGAAAGGAATAGATGGAAGTGTGATATTTGGAGTTAATTTAGCAACAGGTTATCAAGGGGCTAAGTATTTAGAAAGTGATAAAGATGAGTTAAAAGTTAGAATGGATAAGATAATGAAAGTTCTAGATAAGTATTCTGCAGGGGATGCAAGACTTGTAATGAATGGTCACGATCAGATGCCAATTCAAAAGAATATTCATTCAATTATGGAGAATATAAGAGATTTTTATAAAGGTGATAAAGTTTCTGTATCAGATTTTGAAAGTTATGTTGATAGTTTAAAAGGATTAGTTTTAGAAAGTGTTGAAGGTGAATTAAATCACAGTAAACATGCAAGAATTCACAAAACTATAACATCAACTAGAATGGATATAAAACTGCTTAATACAGAGTTAGAATATAAAATATACAATGTTTTAGAGCCATTAGCTTTATTAGGAAAAGAGTTAAATATTGATTATCCACATGAGATATTTGAAAAGTGTTTAAAAGAACTATTTGGAGCTCATGCACATGATAGTATCGGTGGATGCAACTCAGACTTAGTAAATAGAGATATAAAACAAAGGTTAACTCAAGTGAAAGAGATTTTAGATACTCAAATAGAGTTATATATGAGACTTATTTCTTTAGCTTCTACTAATGAAAATAGAAATATAGTAACCCTTTATAACTATCTGCCATATAAAAGATCTAATGAAAAAGTTGAAATGGAGTTTATTACAAGAACTAGTGATTTCAAAATTTTTAATGGAGATAAAGAGGTAGATTACTTACTATTAAATCAAGAGATTGTAGATGCTGGTCTTATAGATAGACAAGTAGCTGCTAGACTTTTAGATATTAAAGTTTTTAAAAGTAAAGTTGCTTTTGTAATAGATGAGATAGATGGATTATCAGTTAAATATTTAACTTATGAAGATGGAGAGAGCTATTCATTAAGAAGTGAGAAAAAAGTTGAAACATCTGTAGAAAATAGTCTATACAAAATATATGTAGAAAATAATAAACTTAATCTTTTAATAAAAAATGAAGATAGAGTTATTGATGATGTATTTTCAATAGAAACTAGTGGAGATGCAGGAGATAGTTATGACTATTCACCTCCTCATAAAGATTTAATTTTAAATTCTAAAGATGTAAAAATAGAAAAGTGTGAAGTTTTAAAATCTAAGAATCAGTCTGTTTTAAAATATGACTTAATATATAGTGTGCCTAAAAACCAGAAATTAAGAGATGAAAAAGTTTTAGATGGTAAAGCTATATTTGGTGTAACTATTTCTTTAGGAGAGGGAGATGTAGTTAATTTAGCAATAGATCATACTAACTATTTAGAAGATACAAGATTTAGAGCTGTTTTAAATACAGAGATTTTAACAAATACAGTTGAATCTGACTCTCATCTTTGTGTAGTTGAAAAACCAGTATATTTTGAAAAAGAGTTAAGTATTTGGGAAGAGGATAAGTGGGCAGAAAAGCCAGTATCCATTGAAACTTTTAACTCATATGTTTCACTTAAAGATGAAAAAGAAGTAGCAACTATGTTCTCATACGGACTAAAAGAGTATGAGGTTGTAGATAAAAAAATATTTATAACTCTATTTAGAACTTTCTCACACTTAGGGAAAAGAGAGCTTATAAATAGACCAGGAAGACCGTCAGGAATAGAGATAGAAACTCCTGATAATCAACTATATAAAGAGAGCTTTAATTTTAAATTAGGATTTACTTTTGTAAAAACTGACAAAAATAGTAGTGAAAAAGCAAAAGAGTTTTTAACACCAGTAGAGGGATATCAATTAAAAGAGTTCAATAGATTTAATATAAATATTCCAAATGTTAGAAAGAACATAACTACAAACTTAAATTTAATATTAAAAGGTTGTATAGTAAGCGCATTAAAAGAGAGTGAAAAAACAGGTGAGACATTTATAAGAGTGTTTAATCCTACAGAAAAAGAGATTGAATTAGTATTTAACGAGGGAGTTTTCTTTAGCAATATGTTTGAGGAAAAATTAGATACATTAAAAGAATATAAAATAAAAAGCCAGGAGATTTTAAATATATTAATTGAGAGAAAATAGTAAAAGGGGTATTAATATGCAAAAATTTAAAAAAGATCTTCAAAGTTTCGGAAAAACATTGCTGTTTCCAATATCAATATTGTCATTTATGGCGATATTCTTAGGATTATCCGCAGCATTACAAAATCCAAATATAGTTAAGTTCCTACCTTTTCTTCAAGGAAGTGGAGTACAAACATTTTTAGGATTTATTAGAAAGTTAGCTGGAATTCCATTTGGACAACTGCCACTGCTATTTGCTATGGCTATTCCACTTGGGGTTGTTAAAAGAGATAAAGAGGTAGCAGTTTATTCATCAGTTGTTGGTTATATAGCTATGTTGGTTGGTATGAACTATCTTTTAGGGGTACAGGGTTATAATCCATCTACAACTGCTATAAAGTATCTTATGGATAATGAAGGAATGACAGCAGTAGAAGCTACTCTTCACAACTCACAGTTTACAAATGTTTTAGGAATATTTGTATATAATATGAATGTTATTGGTGGAATGATAGCTGGACTTTTAGGAGTGGTTATCCATAATAGATTTAGACAGATTGAGTTACATCCATCACTTACATTTTACAGTGGAAAAAGATTCGTGCCTATAGCTGCAGCTCTATTTATGCCTTTAGTGGGAATGGGATTAGTTTATATATGGCCACTTATAAATGACGTAATTATGAGTTTAGGAACAGTTATATCAAAATTACAAATATTTGGAGTTTTCTTATATGGATTCTTAGAAAAAGCGATAAACCCAACAGGACTTCATCACATTTTAAACCAAGCTTTTAGATTTACAGCTCTTGGTGGAATTGAAAGTGTAGCGGGACATACACAAGTTGGAGCTTTAAATATATACTTTGCTGAATTAGAAAATCATTTAGCATTCTCTCCAAGAGCAACACAATACTTAGCTCAAGGAAAGATCTTACACATGGTATTTGGAATGCCAGCAGCTATATTTGCAATGTATAAGTGTGCTTTACCTGAAAAAAGAGAGCAACTGGTTAAATATTTTATTCCAGGATTAACAGCTGTTATACTAACAGGGATAACTGAACCAATAGAGTTTACATTTATATTTATTTCACCAATGCTTTGGTTTGTTAACTCGATTCTTGCTGGTTTAGCATTTATGGTACCAGCGATGTTTAATGTGACAATTGGAAATATTCAAGGTGGAATAATTGACTGGTTTGTGTTTGGAACTTTACAAGGAATGCAAACAAAATGGTACTTATACCTATTCTTAGGACCAATTTTCTTTGGACTATATTATGTTGCATATAGCTTTGTAATTAGAAAGTTTAATGTTATGACAATGGGAAGAAGTTATAGTGATTTTGATGAAAGTGAAGAGATTTCAAATGATGGTAAGGCTTTAGATACAGAGAATAATAAAGTAGCTGAAGAGTTAATAGAGGGTCTTGGAGGAATAAAAAATATAGTTGATGTAGATAATTGTATTTCTAGATTAAGAATAGAGATAAAAGATAGATCTTTAATTAACGAGGATTTAATTAAAAAATCTAAACCAAATGGTATAATCATTCCTGATAACAACAATGTGCATATAGTTTACGGTGGAAGAGTTACTAAAATGAGAAATCTTATTGATGATTATATTTTTGCAAAGAAAGTATAATAGGTATTAAAATTATGAAGCTAGCATAAAATGCTAGCTTCTTTTTTTGAAAATATGTTAAGATATTATAAAAAAATATAGATTAGGAGGTGTTCCAATGATAGATAAAAATTCTCATATTCCAATATATGCTCAACTTGAAAATATTCTATTAGAGATGATAGAAAGCGGAGATTTAAAACCGGGAGATATGATTCCATCAGAGAATGAACTTTCAAAAAAATATAGTATCAGCAGAATGACAGCTAAGAAAGCTATTGATTCTTTGACAATAAAAGGGTTAGTAGAAAGAACTCAAGGTAAAGGAACATATGTTTGTAGTATAGAAAAGAAAATAGAACTACCAATAAATAGATTACGTGGATTTACTCAAAAAGTTTGTGAAATGGGACTAACTCCAGAAAACAAAGTTTTAGCATTTGAAAAAATGCCTTGTCCTAAAAATATCTGTAAAATTTTAGGTATTAAAGAGGGAGAAAGTATTTGGAGAATGGAAAGAGTTAGACAAATAGATGAGGTACCAGCAGTATTTGAAGAGAGTTATATAAGTGTAAAGTTATTACCTAATTTAAAAGAAAAAAATTTATTAAAATCAAAATTTGATTATATAAAAAGTTTAGGTTTAGAGATTGGAAATAGTGAAAGAGAGATATCAGCAGAGATACCAAGTGATTATGTAGCTAGCGCTTTAAAACTTAAAAGGAATGAACCTATTCTTTTAGCAGAAAATATTACTTATTTAAAAAAAGGTACGGTTTTGGAATATTCTAAAATATACTATAATCAAAAAAAGTATAAATTTAAATTTATAGCAGAAGGAAATTAAAAGTAAAAATTAAAAGAAAGTGTAGATAAAATAGGTATAATAGTGCAATATATGTATATTTAATTTTTGTAAATTAAATATGTACAAAAAAAGTTGAATCACTATTCAAAAGTGTGCTATAATTAGAATATAAAAAAATTAAAACCAGAGGCGAGAAAAATGAAGAATTTAAAAAATTATTTTAAGTATTTACCAGTGGCTCTTACAGGTTTAGCTCTAGGTGTTTCTGGAGTCAGCGGTGCAGTTGCAGTAGTACTTAATCCTAAAGCTTTATACATAGGAAACTTTATATCATTAATGTTACTTCTGCCTATAATTATAAAGAATGTACTACACTTTGATGTGTTTAAAGAGGAACTGAAGCATCCAACACTTGGAAGTTTTATACCAACGTTAGATATGGCTCTAATGAATTTCTCAGTTGTACTTTATGAGTTTTCACCTGTTTTAGGAAAAGGATTATGGCTACTATGTATACTTTTACATCTAATATTTGGAGTATCATTTATATATCATAGATTTCGTTCTTGGAATATAGAGCATATGGTTCCAAGTTGGTTTGTGCCACCAATTGGAATAGTTGTAGCATCAGTGGACTCAGCGGTTATGGGGATGCCACAATTAGCACAAGTAATATTTTACATAGGTTTTGCTTTTTACATAGTAATGCTACCTATGATGTTATATAGAATTATATTTGTTGAGAAGATTGATGATGCAAGACTTCCAACTTTTGCAATAATAGCTGCTCCACCTAATCTTTGTTTAGCAGGATATTTAGTGGCTTTCAAAACTCCAAATCCAGCAATAGTAGGATTTTTATTCCCATTAGGAATATTTATGACAGCACTGCTTTATATATCAATGGTTAAAATTATAAGACTTAAATTTACACCAGTATATGCGTCATTTACATTCCCTTTAGCAATAGGATCTACAGCAATTTTAAAGTATTCAAACTACATTAGAAGTATAGATGAAAGTAGAGGAATTTTCTGGTATAACTTTGGAGTAGCAGCAACAACATTAGCTGTATTCTTTATATCAATTATCTTTGTAAGAATAGTAAGAATAGTTATAAATCAAATAAAAGAGATAAGAGGAAGTTTATAAAACTTCCTCTTTTTGTTATTATATAGCTTTGTCTAAAGTTTCAATAATATTGATACTTCCTTCGATTAAATACTCAGTTGTAGGTAAAAAGTGTATATCTCTATCATGACACTTTGCCCATTTAATATCTCCAGTCCAATAATCATTTAATGTATTTGAGATAGATTTGAAATCAGAGTTTCTAATATCAGATATTATATCAGCATTATGCTTAGATAGAGTATAATCTTTGCTAGTATCAATAGATACCTTGTAAATAGTACCTTTCCACCCATACATCTTAGCTGCAGTTAAAAGGTCTGTTAACTTTTCAAAGGCGAACTGTGCTCCACATCTAGATGGTAGCTCAGGAAAGAATTTTAAACGATATTTTTCTAATTCCTGTTCAGCTTCAATGTTAACTAAATCTTCCCTTAAAAAAGTGGGAAATTTATTCAAATCAAAATTTAATATATAGTTAATTTTATCCTCTTTATTTAGAAGATTGTAGTGAAAGTCATCGATAAAGTTAATTAAATAAAGTTGATTACTTATAACCTCGCCAGTATTAACAATAGTTACTAAAGACATAATTGTACCTCCGCTTGTTTCTTACAAAAAAAAGCTCTTGAATAAGAGCCTTTTCTTGATTTGATTTTTGGAAAATGTTTAAAAATTTCTTATACTTGAATTATAATTCAAATTTTACAAAAAGTCAAAGATTTTTTGAATCGTTAGTCAAAAAAGTTAAAAATAAAAAAATAATAAGAATAAAAGGGAGTTTTCTACTTATTTTGTATAAAGCATGTAAATTTGTAAGAGGAGTGATGAATATGAAAAAGTATAGATTTCTACTACTTCTTTTAGCTCTACATGGAACAAAAGTTTTTTCTCAAGATAAAGGGCTAATTTTTTGGTCAGACTTTATGTATTTTAAAAACCAAGAGGAAGACTATTATTTAAAAAATGGATCTTTATATTCGAGAAAAGAGATTGAATTACCACCACCAATAGTTCCTCCAGTAGATCCACCAATAAGTCCCCCGATAGAGCCTCCAGTAGAACCCCCAGTAGAACCCCCAGTAAAACCACCCATAGATCCACCCATAACACCACCAGTGGAGCCGCCAATAAAACCACCAATAGCAGTGCCTCCTATTGTAAAGCCAGTAGAACCCCCAGTGAAGCCTCCTACACCGATTCAACCAATACCAGATCCAATAGTACCAGATCCACCAAAACCAACAGTTGAGAAATATATTTTTTATAATAATGTGTTTTATGAGGGGACTGATTTAAAAACTGGAAGTTCACCATTAGGTGGTGATTTAACAGTAGATATGTCTAATAAAATAGGAATGGGAAGTATTAAGGAAGGTTACACAATAGAAAATGAAAATACAATATCTTTAAATAGACTTCCAGAAATTCAAACTTTAGTGGGAATGCAAGGTTCAAATGGAGGAACTATAATAAATCAAAATAGTGGAGTTATAAATATTGAATCTTATGGTGGAATAGGAATGAGTATATTAAATTCAGGATATGCAGAGAATAATGGAACAATAAATGCAATATTACCAATATCAAATAATACAGTAGCAATTCAACTTCGTAAAAATGGAAATGGTATAAATAATGGAACAATAAATCTGTATAATTCATATACAGTTGGAGCAACAGTTGAAAATGGAAGTTTTATAAATAAAGGTAATATTTTAGGAGCTGCAAGGTATGCTATGGCTACCCTAGGAAGTGGAAGTGTGGAAAATTCATCTACTGGAAATATATCTCTATTAGGAGTTTTTGCAGGAATTTATGTAAGTGGTGGAGGAAGTGGAGTAAATAATGGAGCAATAACAGTTTTAGATGGAAATTCGGCAATGATGACAACAAATGGAAGTATTATAAACAATGGAACAATAACAATGAATACTCCAAGTTATAACAATGGTAACAATACGATGGAAATACCTAGTGGTGCAATGTTTATAAATGGATTTGGAACAGCTATTAACTCGGAGTCAGGAGTTATAAATATAGGAACACCAACTAGTTTAATGAGGGCAACTAATGCAATGACAGGAGAGGGGGCTGTAGTTTTAGAAAATAGTGGAACAATAAATATGTATACTAATACTGTAACTCCTGGTTCAATATTAACGACAGATTTTGCTTATTTTTTAACTGAAGGAGCTATTGGTAAAAATATGCCAACTGGAGTTATAAATTTAGGTGAATATGGAATGGTTAATTATGGAGGAACTGTATATAACTGGGGAGTTATAAATAAAGAGGAGACTAATACTCAAAGCCTATCTTATAATGGAAAGTTGGTTATGGAAAGTGGTGGAAGTATAAATACTTCTAAATCTCAAATGTTAGAAACAATTGTAATAGGAAGAAGTTATGTGGGAAATCACTATGTAGATTCAGGAGTTTTAAATTTACACTCTTCAATTACAAGTAATTTTGAAGAGATAAAAAGCAAAAGTAAACTATATGAAGTGATTGAAAATAATGGAGTTTATGAGTTTAAAAGAAATAGTTTTGAGATATTAACAGATGATGTTTTGGCAAAGTATTTAGAAGATGTTTATTACGACTCGAATAACTCTACAAAAAATGAACTTTTTGATATACTTACATCTTCAGAAAGTGGAGCACAATTTGAGTGGTATTTAGATGAAATCTTTGGTAGAGGTTATTTTCCATCTTTAATGTATCAAACAAATGATGCTATTGTATTTACAAATGAAACTATTTTAAATCAAATATCCGAAAAGACTCAAGCAACAAATAAAGAGAGCTATATTTTTGGTTACTCTTTTGAGAAAATGAAAAAAGATGGATACGAAAATATATTAGGATATACAGATGAGTTAAATAGTTTCTTTATAGGAAAAAACTATCCAATAAAAGAGAGCTTAAGCTCTGGATGGATTTTAAGTTATACTCGATTGGATTCTAAATTTAAAGATAATAAAGGAAAAAGAGAGGACAATATGTTCCAAGGAACAGGGTATTTAAACTACAATAAAGATGCTGTAAATGCTTTTGGAAGCTTTTTTGCAGGATATTCTAAAGGGAACTTAGATAGAAATGTTCAGTTAGGTTATTTAGATTATAACGAGGATTTCACAGATATAAGTTTTGAAAGTTTAAATGAAAGTTTAAGTTCAGATATTAAAAACTATTATGTAGGAGCTTTAGGAAAAATATCTAAAAAATATGATTTTAATTTCATATATTTAGAACCAGTTGCAAGAGTTGAAAGTGTTGGAATATTTCAAAGAGATATAAGTGAAAGTGGAGGAACTTATAGTTTAGAGCTAGATAATCTTAACGGAGTTTTAAGTAGTGGATACGTTGGAACAGGGATAGGAAAGGTATTTACTATTGGAAAAGGTGCTTTAAATATGGCTTTAAATTTAGGAGTTAAACAGGAACTTAATAGTTTAGATGATACAGTTAAATTTAAAGTAAATAGTTTAGGTAGTGAGAGTGGAGAGATAGATTTGAAAAATAAAAATAGATTTTCTAAAGAGGTTGGAGTGAGAACAGAAGTTGGAAATCTATGGGATGGACTATCTTTATATGGAGAGTATAAGTATATATTCTCAGAGGATAACTCTTGGAAAGTTTCAGGAGGAGTAAGAGTTAAATTTTAATAGATACTTAAGCTAGGTGTTAATTTACCTAGCTTTTTTATTGTGTTATAATATTCATAATAAAGTTTAGGAGGAAAATGAAATGTTAAAAAAGATAGGGTTACTTTCATGTTTAATAGCTTTTAGTAAAATAGATATAGATGCTTGTACAGGGATTTCTCTAAAGACAGAAAATAATAATAATATACAGGCAAGAACAATAGAGTGGTCTAAGAATAAAATAAATAGTCAAATTATAATAGAGCCAAGAGGTAAAGAGTATCAGTCACCAATGCCAAATAGAACATTGGGAAAAAAATGGAAGGGAAAGTATGGATTTGTAGGAGCATCTGTTGAGCATGAATCTTTAATAGGAGAGGGAGTTAATGAAAAGGGATTAAATGCAGGGGTATTTTTCTTTTTAAACTATGGAGAGTTAGCACCTTTTAATGAGAAAAAAGTAAAAAACTCATTAAATGATATGGATTTAGTAAAATGGATGTTAACGAGTTTTTCCACAGTTGAAGAGGTAAAGGAAGCTATTAAAAAGATAGATGTTGTACCAATAATAATAGAGAATGGACAACCATCACCAACAGGACACTGGAGAGTATCAGATGCTAAAGGTGGAAATATAGTTATAGAGATTATAAATGGTGGAGAGTTAAAAATATATGATAATAAGGTTGGAGTTTTAACAAACTCACCAGGATTTGATTGGCAACTTACAAACTTAAATAACTATGTAAATTTAAATTTAAATGGAAATAAACCAGAGATGTTAGGGCAGCAAAAAATATTTCCAATGGGAGCTGGTTCAGGAATGTTAGGACTACCAGGAGATGTAACTCCACCATCAAGATTTGTAAGAGCAGCTTTTTATGCAAACAATACTCCAAAAATGGCAGGAAATGAGGAGGGAATAACTCAAGCATTTCATATTTTAAACAACTTTGATATTCCAATTGGAATGACATATGCAGATAAAAATGAAATACCTAAGGATATTACAAGTGCAACTCAATGGACAACAGCTATAAATTTAAATGAAAAGTTATTTTACTATAAAACTATGTATAATCAAGATATAAGATTAATAGATTTAAAGAAGATAGATTTTGGAAAGGTTCAATCTCAAGTTCTTCCTATGGACAAGAGTACGATTCAACCAGTAGATGAGATTTTAATAAAATAGTAATAAAAAGTTACAAAGGAACATCTTTTAAATAGTAGTAAATATCTTTAGGGACTATAAAAAGGGGTTGGGAAAATGAAGATATTAAAGGTTATAACTTTATCTATTATTACTACTATTTGCACTTACTCTCAAGAAAAGGCAATAAAACTAGAAGATTCAGTAATTCTATCAACTAGTGGGTTTGAAACACCTATTCTTTCAGAGAATAAAAATGTAACACTTTTATTTAAAGAGCAGATAGATAATGGGAATTATAAGAATGTAGAGGATGTTTTAAGAGGAGCACCAAATATAATTATTCAAAATACATATTTTGGACCGAAAGTTGATATTAGAGGTAATGGAGAGAAATCGATATCCAAAGTTAAAATTTTACAAGATGGTATAAGTTTAAATCCCATAGACGATTCTATGGGGACCACTCCTATTAATACAATCTCTTTGAACTCTATTGAGAGGATAGAGATTGTTCCAGGAGGAGGAACTGTATTAAATGGATCGGGAAGTTCTGGAGGAGTTGTAAATATTATAACTAAATCCTCTTTGAGAAAGGATTTTTTAGTTTTAGAAAGTGGAATGCAGTCATATGATTTTAGAAATGCAGGTCTATCTGTAGGACAAAACATTACAGAGGATATATATGGAAACTTTAACTATAACTATTTAAAAGGAGATGGTTATAGAGATGGAGATTCAGAGGAAAGCAATAGTTTTAGTGGCGGAATAGATTATCTAATTAATGATAAAAATAGAGTAAAATTTCAAATGTCATATTTTGATGAAAATAGAGATTACTCTACACCAGTAGAAAAAAATATATTGGAAATAGATAGAAAAACCATGGGATTTCCAGTTGTAAGCAGCTCTAAAAGAGAGGCTTACTCCTTAGATTATGAGTATAAATTTAGTGAGAAATTTACGATTTTAAATACTTTTTACTATCAAAATTATAAAAGAGATTTTACAGAGAACTCTCTTATGGATTATGAGCTTCCAAAACTTGATTATATGCCATTTGATATTATAGGAGAAAATCTACCAGCATCTATGAATGGTAAGTTTAAAGAGGAAACGAAAGGCTTTAAAACAAGGGGAAAGTATGTATATGACAAAGGAGAGTTTGTTTTAGGATATGATTATAGTTATACAAAACTTTTAAGAGAGAGTAAAATTCGTGCTAGTGGAGAGTTTTTTCCTAAAACTAGACCAACTTTAAAAATAAAAGGTGACGTTAGGGTAGATCTTAAAAATGATATTTTTAAGGAAACTAATGCTGTTTATGGATTTAATAGGTATAACTTAACAGAGAGATGGGAGTTTATTTTAGGAGCTAGATATGAGCACTCAAGATTTGGAGGAGATAGAGATAGTGAAACAGAAGTAATCTCTATGAGTAAAATTAATCAATATAGAAGTTTTGATGATGAGGAACAAAGTGATAACTATGCTTTTGAAATAGGGACAAACTATAGGTATAGTGATTCAGGAACTTTTTATACAAGGTATGAACGAGGTTTTACATCGCCACTTCCTGGACAGATAACAGATAAAGTAGATATGAAATATCTGAGTAATAATCTAAAATCTGAAACTTCAGATAACTTTGAAATAGGAACTAGAGATTTTATAGGTGATACTTTTATAAATATGACATTATTTTTAACATTTACTCATGATGAGATAATGTTGATACAAAAAAATTCATATAATCCAGCTATAAAAGAGTGGCAATATAAGAATTTAAATGAAGTTAGAAAGTTTGGAGGAGAGGTATATTTAGAGCAATACTTTGAAAAATTAACAACTTATCAATCTTTTTCCTATGTAAATACAAAGATAACAAAAGGATTGTATAGTGGTGAGGAGTTGCCTATGGTTCCTAAAGGAAAGATTATTTTAGGAGCTGGGTATGAAATAACAGATAAAATAAAAACCAATATTAATTTTAATCTTATTGGAAATTATACAGTTAAAGAGTATGGAAAAGATAATACTCCAATTGATACAAAGGTTAGTAGCTATAACTACACAGATATTATGATGACATATAAAGTTACTGATATGTTAGCTATAAGTTTTGGAATAAATAATGTATTTGATCAAAAGTATAATTATGAAGAGTATAGTAAAACTGCAATACCAGCTCCAGGAAGAAATTATTTTATTTCAGGAAAATTGTATATGTAAATTAAAAAGCTGAAGATTAATCTTCAGCCTTTTTTTTATAGTTTAAAAAACTTTTTAACTTTTTCTATAAAGCTAGTTTTAATTTTTCTATTTTTATCTTTTAGTTTTTCATCAAACTGCTTAAGTAGAGTTTTTTGTTCTTCATCTAAATCAACAGGAACTTCAATTGTTATCTCAGCATAGTGAGTTCCTTTTTTCTTAGTTTTAGGGTTGAAAATTCCATACTCTCTTAATGCAAAACGTTTTCCACTTTGAGTTCCAGCAGGGATTTTAATTTTTTTGTTTCCACTTAATGTTGGAACCTCTACTTCTCCACCTAGAGCCGCAGTGTAGTAGCTAACAGGAACTTTACATATAACATCATATCCATCTCTTACGAAAAGATCATCAGGTTTAATTTTTATATGTATATAAAGATCACCATGAGGACCGCCACTTGTACTAGCATTACCAAATTTAGCTAACTTTAACTTTTGTCCATCAGCTATACCAGCAGGGATTTTAAACTTTTTCTCTACCTCTTCAGGAGATCCATTTTTTCCAGTACGAGCATATCGAATAGTTTTTTCTCCACCTTTAGCTGATTCTTCTAAAGAGATTTCAATCTCCATAGAGAGATCACCTCCAGGTTGAGGACCTCTTTTTCTAGCTCCTCTACCACCAAAGAAAGATCCGAAGATATCTCCTAAATCTTCATCATTTCCTCCGCCTCCAAACTCATTGAAGTTAAAGTTGAAATTACCAAAGTTAAAATCTTGGTAGTTTTGTCCACCACCATATTGACCATAACTTTGAGAACTACTAGGTCCGCCCTGCTCAAAAGCAGCATGACCAAAGTTATCATATTGTGTTCTTTTCTCTGGATCAGACAGTATTTGATAAGCTTCATTAACCTCTTTAAACTTTTTTTCAGCTGTAGCTTTTTCAGCTTCACTTGAAGAACTAAATTTGTCAGGGTGATATTTTCTAGCTTGTTTTCTGTAAGCCTTTTTTATCTCAGCCTCACTGGCATTTTTATTAACTTCTAAAATCTTATAAAAATCCTCTTTTAGAGCCATTCTAGCCTCCTTCTATAGTTAAACTATAATTAAATTATTTATATGATTGTATGTTTTACTTTACTAACTTAAGAAAGAAATTCCTTTAGAATTATGAAATAAAAAAATATATAAAAAATAAAAGAAAAATCCATTTTTTGTAGAAGAAGAGTTACAGAGAGTAAAAAAATAAAACTAACATATATTTAAGGGAAAGGTGAATTACTATGTCTAAAAAAATAACAGTAGAAAAATTTGAAGCATTTATTTTAGAGTGTGTAAACGAGATGGAAACAGGGGAAAAAGTAATATTTACTAAAAAAGAGATGCCTTTAGCTAAAGATCACACAATAACTTTAACAAAAGTAGATGATGATAGATACACAGTTATTGAGAAAGGTATTGAAGATTTAGAGTTCTCAAATATTGACTTTAATGAGGTTATTAAAGAGTTAATGAAATTAAAAGAAAAAGAGTTTGGAGATTGCGAACACTTCTATGCTCATAAAGCATAGTAAAAGATAGGGCTAGATAAAAAATTTATCTAGCCTTTTTTATTGCTCTAAAATTATTATTTTATTTGAAGGAGACCAAAAAATCATTTTGTATAATGATTCGTAAAAATAATAAAATAGGAGGATAGAGATGGATTCTAAAAAGGCAATTGAAAACTTATTAAACTTTGCAGATGTTAAAATTAATGGAGAGAGAGATTGGGATATTTTAGTGAATGACGGTTATTTTTATAGTCAAATATTAAAGGAAGGGTCTTTAGGTTTAGGAGAGGCATATATGAATAAACTTTGGGATTGTAAGCAGTTAGATCAGTTTATCTTTAATATTTTGAGAGCTGATTTAAAAAGTAAATATGATAAAGAGATTATGTTACTAGCAGCGAAAGAAAAATTAAAAGGAGTTTTTTCATCTCATACAATAAATAGTTGTAAAAAAGACATACATCAT
Source organism: uncultured Cetobacterium sp. (assembly GCF_947038635.1). Lineage (GTDB taxonomy): Bacteria > Fusobacteriota > Fusobacteriia > Fusobacteriales > Fusobacteriaceae > Cetobacterium_A. Next base: position 31,928 of record NZ_CAMQXC010000002.1, read on the forward strand.
CATTATGATATAGGAAATGATCTTTTTGAAAAGATGTTAGATGAAAGAATGGTTTATAGTTGTGGATATTGGAAAGATGTAGAAAGTTTAGAGGCAGCACAAGAACAAAAGTTAGATTTAATCTGTAAAAAAATTGGATTAGAACCAGGGATGAGACTTTTAGATGTAGGGTGTGGATGGGGATCTTTTATGAAATATGCTGCTGAAAAGTATGGAGCTATTTGCACAGGAGTAACTTTATCTAAAGAGCAGATAAAACTTGGAGAAAAGCTTTGTGAAGGTTTACCTGTAAAGTTTTTATATAAAGATTATAGAGAGGTAAAAGAAGAGCAATTTGATAGAATTGTTTCTATTGGAATGTTTGAACATGTGGGGCCAGAAAATTACAAAATTTATATGAAAAAAATGAATGAGTTATTGAAGGATGATGGGGTGTTTTTATTACACACTATAGGTGGATTAGATTCAGGAAAAGGAACAGACCCTTGGATAGCTAAATATATATTTCCAAATGGTGCAATACCAAGAATAAAGGCTATTGGAGAAGCTATGGAAGATAACTTTTATATGGAGGATTGGCATGATTTTGGTCCAGATTACGATAAAACTTTAATGGAATGGCATAAAAGATTTTTAAAAAACTGGGATAGTATAAAAGAAAACTATGATGAAAGGTTTAAAAGAATGTGGGAATACTATATTTTAGCTTGTGCGGGAGCATTTAGAGCTAGGGATTTAGCTCTTTGGCAAATTGTAATGACGAAAAAAAGAGTAGAAAAATTAGAATGCCGTTTTTCTTAAAAAAAGTGATAAAATTTTTTTTAAAATGACATTTTTTTTCATTAAAATAGAGTACTATAAGAGCAAGACTATTTTACTAAAATCATGGAATTTCAAAAAGTCTATATCCTCTCACACAACCTTAACCAAATTTTTTAGGAATTAAGTAAAACAACATTATAAAAACTTTCAAATATAAAGATGTCCCCCGATGTCCTTTATTTAAGAAAAAGAATAAACTTAATAATTATAGTGTGTTGTGAGAGGATATCCAATTTATTGGCTTTAAATAGGAGGATAGAAAATTAATGTCTAGTGAGGTAGAGGTTATAAAAAATAGTTTTTATGAACTGTTTAGAGTTAATTATAGGGATGTTAAAGGAAGAAGACGATATTTTAAAGACTTAGAGAATTTAGGTGGTACAGTTATTAGAATTTGTGCAAAGGGGAAAGGATTATATTATTATAATTCAGAGGAATATGTGTTTTTTGAGGAAGGAGATTTGATAATTTGTAATGAATTTTATTTTAATAGTATTTTAGTTTTAACAAAAGAGTTTAAATTAGATATTTTCAGAATAAACGATTGCTCGTTGTTAGAAACACTAAATAATAAAATAAAAAAGAAGGAGTATCGAAGAATAAAGATTTATAATTTAAAAAAAGTATTATTTGAAATTGAAAAGGCTTTAAAAATAGAGGATAAAGAGTTAGTTTTTTTTAAATTATTATTAGATATAATCTTTTACTTAGGTGAGAGAAAAAATAATATAGGGTTTAACTATTTAAATGATAAAAATTTTATGGATATACTTTTATATATTGATTCTAATATTGATAGAAGAATTACAGTTAATGATGTAGAAAAAGAGTTTAAAATATACAATAAAATTTTAAAAGAACAATTTAAAAAATATTTAGGCATCTTTCCATCAGAGTATATATTAAATCAAAAATTGACTAAAGCTGCTATACTTTTAAAAACTACTAATTATAAAATAGGTTATATATCTGATATTTTATCTTTTTCATCTCCAAGTGCTTTTGCTCTAATTTTTAAAAGGAAATTTAAAGAATCTCCATTGAATTATAGAAAAAAATAAAATGTATGTCTTAAAGTTGAAAGACATACATTTTTTTATTTTATGTAATATATATTCCTTATAGAAAAAAGATGATATTTAAAGAAAATGGTATATTTACTAAAAATACCATAGCAAGTATATTAAAGACAAAAGAGTTTGAGATATATAGAAAAAAGATTATAAGAGGGAGAAGAAAAATGGGGGATATATTAAAAAAACGTATAGAATATTTAACAGGGAAAATTGCACCAGAGGAAACTTTGAAAAAATTAGAGCAAGAGTGTGAAGATATTTTAAAGCAATATAAATGTAATAAAACTTTAATTGAAGAGAATGAAAAAAGAGTTTTAGTAGAAAGAGTTAGAGATAGTTATAAAAAGATATTAACTTTAGGAGTAGCCTATAATACAGAAAATTCAGTTTACTATAAAGATGAACTACTATTTGTAATAGCTCATGAAGTATTAGAAAATAACTATGAAAATTTCTATAATTTAGAGTCTGTAGAGCATACAAACTGGTGGCAATGGGAGATTGGGTATCCTTTACTATTAAATGATATATTGATTCTTTTTTATGAGAAGTTAGAAAAAGATTTTATAGATAAGATAATAGATGTAACAAGATATTTTTTATCAGATGAGAGATATTTGGGAAATAATCCTGTAGCAATGCATCCAAGTGGATCTCCTTTAAGACCAGCAACTGGAGGTAATTTAATTGATACTTCAAAAATTATGTTTTTAAGAGGAGCTCTTTTAAATAGTTTAGAGATGTGTCAAAAAGCTGTTGAATCTATATCTGAAACTTTAGAGATAATATCTGAAAAAAATGTAGAAACACTAAGTAATAGAGATGGATTTTATGCAGATGGATCTTTTATACAACACGGTTTTATACCATATGCAGGAACTTATGGAAATGTTTTGCTGTCAGGAATTGCTGAAATAATATATTTAGTGGATGAAAAACTTAGAAAAAAAATAGATACTAAAAAAATATGTGAAAGAGTTTACAACTCTTTTGAACCTCTATTTTTTAAAGGAGCTATGACAGATATAGTTAATGGTAGAGCTGTAACAAGGGATGGAAATGATCACCAAATAGGACATGAGGTTATAAACTCTTTACTCTTATTAGCTCATGGAGTGGATGAAGAAAACAGAGTAAAACTTTTAGAAATAGCCAAAAGAGAGCTATCTTTAGATAAATACTATCTATATAAAGAAAAAGAGAAAAAAGCTATATTTTATAATCTTTCTAAAGAGGTTTTAAAAGATTCAAAGATTAAAGTTAAAAATTACTTTAGTGAAGTAAAGTGTTTTAATGAGATGGATAGAGTTTTCTATAGAAATAGAGAGTTTGCTATAGGAGTTGCAATGCATTCAAAAAAAATTGGAAACTTTGAAACATTCAATGGAGAGAATACGAAAGGATGGTTTACAGGGGACGGAGCAGTATATATATATTCAAAGGGAGATGAGTATATAGATTATTGGAAAGATGTAGATTTTTACTATATTCCAGGGACAACAGAGATAAAAATGGATATGGAAAATATAAAAGGTGTAGAAAGTTCTATAGGGAATATGCCAAAAAATAGTGTAGCTGAAGGGTATGGAGATAAGGACTCTGGAGTTGCCTATATGGATTTTACCAATTGGAATGGAAAGTTAAGTAGTAAGAAAAATTATATTTTTAAAAAGAAAGGTATGGTTTATTTAGAGAACTACATAACGGGAGAGGGAGAGGTTTATTCAACTGTAGCTAATATGAGAATCTCTAATTTAAAAAATAAAACTATATGTATTGATGGAAAACCTATGGAAGGTACTTTAGTAACTGGGGAGTTTAAAGAGGTATCTTTAGGTAATTTAATATACAAATTTTATAAAAGTGAAAAAATAAATTTGGAAATATATGGTGAAGATGAAAATAGGTTTGTAAAGATATGGATAGATTTAGGAGTAAATCCGATTAATTATACTGTTGCATGGGAAGTTATGATTGTAGTATAATAAATAAAAAGGTTTTATAAAAGGGGCAATATGTTAAAAAATGAACGAAAAAATATTATGATAAGCAAAAAAGTATGGGCTTTTCTAATATTTTCTGCAATAATAATATTTTTATTTGGGGTAAGTGAATATAAAGAGTATAAAAAAGAGGAAAATTTAAGAATAGAAAGAGTTTTGAATAAAATAAATTTAAAAATAGAGTTAGTTATGTCGTCTATTGGGGATTTAGAAACAAGCGAACCTATAAAAGAGTATTATAATTCAAAGGAGATTTCCTACTATAACTTAATAAAGGTATTGCAAGAGATTCAAAAGAAAAATAATGTTTATGGAAAAATTGGGTATGCTTTAAGTTTAGGAAAGGAAACCTCTGATATTGTAGTAACTGGAAATGGAACTAGAAATAAAAAAGAACACTTGAAAAAAATAGGAGCATTAAAAAAAATTGAAGAGGACTCTAAAATTATTTTAATTCCAAAGAAAAAAGAGATAAGCTTTATTTTAAAAAATGAAATTTTTAATTTAGAAGAGGGGATATTTTGGATTGTAACTTTAGATAGGGAACTGTTTTTCTCTGAACTTTATGATAGTGAAGATGGAAAATGGGAGATATTAAAAAATAATAAAATTTACTCATTGGATAAAGATAGTGTGGTTAAAAGGAGAGGGAGCGAAGGGTATATTTTAAGAAGTAGCGGATTGAATTTTAAATTTTTATATACACCAAATAATGCTTCTTTTTATCAGATGCTATTTTTAAAATCCTTTGCGATATTTGTATCTCTTTTATTGCTAGCTATTTTAATAGATTACTCTGTTAGGTTATACGCAGAAAGAAAAGATCTTATAGGAGAGATAAATAGTTTATCTGTGGTAGATAGACGAAAAAATCTGAGAGATTTTGTTTTAGGAATAAGAAGAATAGGTGAAGTTGGAGAGTTAACAAGAAAAGTAAAGGCGCTTCAAGGAAGAAAATTAAAAATTATTTTAGTGGAGATTTTTGATAGTGATGATGAAGGGTTAGATTTTAAGAATTTTACTTTAGCTAGAGAGTATTTAAAAGATAGTTTATCTTCAGATGGTGTATATGAACATATTGATATAGATTATAAAAGTATAGCTTTTATAATTCCAGAAGAAAGTGATTCTGTAATAGAGGATGCATTTCACTTTATACTTGAAAATATAGGTCAAAAATATAGTGTAGAGTTAATAGCAGCAGTATCAAATGAGTTTGTTTCTGTAGAAAGTTTTCCTCAAGAGTATATAACTTGTAAAAAGATTTTAGATGCTAAATTTATGGCTAAGGGAAGAAAAGTTCTGTTTTCTGAAAACATAAAAAGTGGAAAATTAATATTGACATATCCTATTGAAACAGAGGCGAAATTAGTTTCAAAACTGTTAAATGGAAACTTACAAGGTGCTAAAAAAATAGTAGATGAGATATTTTTAGATAGAATAAACCCAGAAGCTATGGATAAAAAAGATATAAAAGAGTTTACAGGACTACTTTATAACACTTTAAATAGAGTTGTAGTTCAATTAAAAGAGTTTGAAAGTTCATTACAATGTGAAAATCTAGATATTGAAAGTATTACTAAAACTGGAGATTTAGATAAAATTAGAGTTATTTTTAATGACCTTATAAGTGAGATTTGTAAGCAGAAAAAAAGTAGTGAACAAGATGAGAATGAAGCTATTAGAGAAAAAATAAAAACGTATATTGATAGTAATTATCATATAGATTTTTCTTTAGATAATTTAGCTGATTATTTAGGATTATCTTTTAAATACACAAGCATTTTATTTAAAAAAGTTATGGGAGATAATTTCAAAAATTATATAAATATGTATAGAATAGAAAAAGCTAAAGAGATATTAAAGAGTAAAAAAGATATAAAAATAAAAGATTTAGCAGAAAAATTAGGGTACAATAGTTCTAATACATTTATAAGAATTTTTAAGAAATATGAAGGAATATCACCAACACAATTTAATCCAGAAGAGATTTTAGAGAAATAAAGCTAAAACGGAATATAAAAAAGAGATAGAAAAAGGAAGATGCAAAAAAGAAGATTTACAACATATAAAAATACTCGTATAATCCATTTAAATCATAACTGAAAGTTTAAAGTTAAACTTGAGAAGAGGGGAGATAAAAATGGAGATATTAAAAAAGACGAGGGAAAAATATTCAAAAGAGTTTAGGTTATCAAAAGAGGATCTGTTTTTTGCAATGCATGAAGCTATGAAAAAAGTGGATGAAAACTCTAAGGTATTTATAGATACGTATCCAAGAGCGGCTAGTGTAAATAACATATACCCTGGAACTAAAAATGCAGAGGACTTTGATGATTGGACAGTTGGGTTTTGGACAGGAATGTTATGGCTGTCATATGAGATGACTGAAAATGAAAGATATAGAAAAATAGCTGAATATCAGTTAAAAGGTTATAAGAATAGAATTGAGAATAAAGTGCATGTGAATCACCATGATATTGGATTTTTATACTCTCTTTCAGCAGTTGCTCAAGAAAGAGTTACAGGAAGCAAATTGGCTAAAGAGGTTGGAATAAAGGCTGCTGAGCACTTAATAACAAGATTCCAAGAAAAGGGGCAGTTTATTCAAGCTTGGGGAGATTTAGGAAAGCCAGAAGACTATAGACTTATAATAGATTGTAATATGAATGTACCGCTACTATTTTGGGCAACAGAGATGACTGGAGATAAAAAGTTTGCTGAGATTGGAACAAAACATCTAGCTACAGCTTCAAGCGTTGTTGTTAGAGAGGATTCATCAACTCATCATACGTATTATTTCGACCATGAGACAGGAAAGCCTACAAGAGGAGTTACAGCACAAGGGTATTCAGATACTTCAGCTTGGGCAAGAGGACAAGCGTGGGGAGTTTATGGATTCCCATTAGCTTATGGTTATACAAAAGATAAAAGGTACATAGATCTTTATAAAAGAGTTACAAATTATTTTATAAATAATCTACCAGAGGATGATGTGTGTTACTGGGATCTAGTATTTACAGATGGTTCTGGACAACCAAGAGATACATCAGCTGCAGCTATAGCAGTATGTGGAATTTTAGAGATGGATCAATACTTAGATAAAAATGATCCAGATAGAGAGATCTATTTAAATGCAGCTCATAAAATGATGAAGTCACTTATGAAAAACTATAGTACAAAAGATTTAGATTATTCTAATGGACTTTTAACAGATGCTGTTTATTCAATTCCTCATGGATCAGGAGTTAAAGAGTGTAATATCTGGGGAGATTACTATTATTTAGAAGCTTTAACAAGATTGTTTAAGCCAGAGTGGAAAAAATATTGGTAGAATAAAAAAGCAGAGATAAAACTCTGCTTTTTGTTTTATATATTTTCTGGAACTACAATAACAGTGTATTTATTAGGAAATTTTCTTCCGTGATGAACAACACTAAAGTTATTAGTAGATTTTTTATCTATATGAGAAAGAGTTTTTATAATTTTATATGCACTAACAATAACAAATACTTTATTTGGTCCAAAAGTAGCTGCACAACTTGCAAAATCATTTAAAAATATTAACTCACCATTTTCTGTAATAAAATCACATTGAGTAATAAAGTTATCTGCTAAAATAGCTTGTCGTTCTTTTTTGTAATCAAGTATTTTACATCTCTTTTCCGTTATTGAAGTGGATAGCTCTAGAGAATTTAAAAAAGGTGTTTCATCAAGAACTAAAGACTCATAAGGTGGAATCTTAGAAATTATAAATTCTTTTGCTTTATCTAAATCCTCTATTAAAATAGTATCATACTCTTTAGAGAGTAATACTTTTGTGATATTTTCAGCCTTTTTATTAAAAAACCATTTTATATTTGGATCCATTAGTAACCCACCTCTTCATTTATAATTATAATAGTTATTGGATTTCCCACTCTTTTTCCAGATTTTATTATAGATGTAAAGTTACATATTCTTTGTTTAGTTTGACAATCTTCACAAACTCCAGAGATATTACAAGGTGTTTTATGATTAATTCTTTTAGAGTTTAAAGGACCTACAAACTCCTTAATTCTATTCATTCCATCTTGCCAAGTATCAACTAATTTATTTATTCCACAAACTACAATAACATTTTCAGGCCCCCACAATAAACTAGCAACTCTATTACCACCAGAATCAGTTTGGATAAGTTCTCCGTTTTTGCTAATTGCATTTGTACTAGTTAAGAAGTAATCTGCTAAAAGTCCATCTCTCATACATTGAAGAGTACTAGGCCAATCAGGTTGGTTATACCTATCAAAGAGATGGTATTCACCATCTCTAAAGGTATTTATAAGATCAAGTTGATTAATTGTAACAGATCCACCTAAGGCTATTGAAGAGTGAAAAGGGATTAAGTTAAGTATAATCTCTTTGGCATCTTCAAGAGTTTCAGCATAGATGGGGTTATAATCTTTTTCAGTAAGAGTAGCCATTAAATCTGTAATTGTATTTTTATTTAAAGAATTTTTTATTTTGTTCATTTTAACTCTCCTTAGGTATTAAAGTGAAGTTTTCAGTAGCTCCATTGTTTAAATTAGAAACTGTAATTGTAGTTGTATTTTGAGATACAATTGTTTTAATATTAGTATTTATAGTTTCTAACTTATATTTTCCATTAATAGTAAAAATAACAGTAGAGTTTTTATGTGTAGGATCACTTACAGATAAAGAGATGCTATTGTTATTATCTATAGCTAGTATAGATACAGGAGTTTTACTAGAGAAGATACCAACTTTGGCATTGGATTCTTTCCAAAAATTAATAGCGGTAATATTTTTAAAGTTTACTCCGTGAGCAAAACTATTTTGACTTAAGATATTAATATCATTTTTATTGAAGTTTTCAATATTTTCTAAAGTAGTCTCAGGAATAATAATGTATAAATACTCTTTTTCACTAGGATTAATTCCGTGATTAATATAGGATTTAATAAAGTTTTTAGAAATTTCAACGTTATCTTTATCCCAACTTCCAACTCTTTTCTCTATTGATGTTGTAAGAGTATTATTATCTAAAGAGGCAAAACCAGTATATAAATTAGAAGTTGGATTTTTTAATATTAACTTATCGTTAGTATTTTTTATGATCTCACTATCACTTTTAATAGCTCTATTTTCAATAGTTGTATGAACTTCCCCATCTTTACTTGAAATATTTGATCCTATAGACACTATAAAATTAGGAGTAATAAACCAAGATTTCTTAGCAGTTGTTAAATCGTTCCAAGATGAAAAATCCATTCCAATTATAGAGTAAGTATTATCTGTAGTTCCGCCAACAAAATCTTTCTGAACCATAGTTTTAGGGTGTCTTCTTTCACCAATACTATTTTCTCTTTGAGTTACACTCTCAGTTGTACCAGGAAGATGGTATGGATCAATTGTAGGCCAATATTCAAAATATTCAGTTAAATTAGGAGTATAGATGTAATACATTCCATCAGCAGCGTGCCATCCTTTTGTGTTTTCTTCTAAGATACTTTCAAAGTTACCAACTCTAGAAGAGTGTAAGCTTAGTACAAAAGAGTAGTTAGGAGTTCTATTGATAACTCTATCCATATTTCCAAAAATTTTAACACCAGAAGGAGATTGTATTTTTATATTTTTATCATTTAATATATTTTCAACAACTTTTTTTTCTACAGGATTTTTAATTCTACTTAAAATAAGAGATTTATCTCCTGTTTCAATATTTCTTTTAACAATCTCTTGCAGTTTTATTTTATACTCTTCAGGAGCTCCTTGGGAGATCATTGCAATAGCTACAAGATTACTAACACCTCTTGTTAAATCGTTAGAATTTTTTCTAGTAACAGCACGACCACTTATTGAATCAGAAACTCTACCATTAAAGAAAAGATGATTATAACCATTTATAATAGATTCATAAATATTATTAAATCTAGGGTCTTTAATCTCTAAGTTTGTATTAGCAACTAAGTTTTGAATTGCTCCTAAACCACTTAGTAAAACTTCGCCATATGTTCCACCATAAGGGATAGTTCCATGTTGTATAAAAGATCCATCTTTATAAAATCCATCTCCAGTTGTTACATACTCAGCAACCTCTCCAAGGTTACTTAAAGCATTGATAACTTCATCCTTATTTTGAGTTAAAATACCTCTCATAAAAACAATATAACAAGTATCGATTCTATTACCACCAGTAGATAGTCTTTTATTAGGAGATGTAGAAGTTTTAGCATCATCACTATATCCAGACCACTCAGCATAAGGCTGGAAGTACCTACTACCATTTAAGAAGGTCTCAACCTGTTCTTTAGAAAGATCAGGATACATATAAGCAACTATACGATTTAATTCTTTTGGGATTCCGATCTCCCACTGCCACCAGTTTCCTAATTCAGGTAGATTTTCTCTATAGGCATTTTCTCTTAACCAGTTTAAAGAGGTAATTATTGTATTTTTAACATCCTTATTTTGATATAAAGATGAATTTTTATCAGTGTAAGCTTTAATAATATCAGTTAAATTTCTATATGTAGATAGAATATGTGGACCATTTTTCATATCTGGAAATTGATCCCAAAGAGCTGTTCTATCTGAATTAGTATTTAAACTATTTAAAAGTTTTTGAGCTTTTTCATCATTGCTACTATTGTTAGTAAGTTCTGAAAATCGTTCTCTAATAATTGAGTATGTATCTGTTGAAGTGGTATTTCCAAAGGAGATACCACCTAAAAATATCAGTAAAAAAGATAAAAATATTTTTTTCATAAAACCTCCTAAATATCAAGTATATATATAAATCCAACTTTTCCTAAAATTCTATTAATTCTAGAAACTGATTTATCTGAATCTTTTGTTCTTTTGAAACTGTTCATAGAAACTTCGGCGTAAGTAGAGAAGTAGTCAGTAACTTTATATCCCATAGTAGCAGTATATCTTGTTTCTTCATTGTATTGAGCTACAATACCTTGTCTATTTTCAACTCTCTCACCATTAGTTAAAGAGAATCTTCCTTGTAGTTGAAGGAATGAACCGTCTACAAAGTTATATCTAACTACAGGTCTAAACTGTGTACTGTGAGCAGTTTTGTTATTATTTCCCATATATTTTTTATCTAGTCTATAGATATTTGATGTTAAAATCCAATTCTTATTAAGAATAAATCTAAATCCATAGATATTTTCAGCCCAGTAGTTATGAGTGAATGGGTAGTTATTTCTAGAATCGCTAATCTCATCCATTGCAAGTAGTGTAGAACCAAGGAAAGCCACATTTTTATTTATTGTGTAGTTAATAGCAGGAGCAATTCTATAAGAATCAGTAACGTTTCTCCAAGGAGTTCCTTTAGAGTCAGTTTGTTTTCTTACCTGGTTTCTCCATCCAATATAACCGTGAACTTTTAAATTATCTGTAACTTGAATTCCTTTCCAGTTAATTTGAGGATTAATTCTTCTATTTGTATCTTTTCCCTCTTTTTCTTTTCTTCCGCCAAACCAGTCCTCTGTTTTATAAAAAGTATCTATTAAATAAACAAAGTCACCTTTTTTATCATTAACACTTAAAATTAATCTAGGTGAAAAAGATGTAGAACCAGCAGTTCCAGCAGTATTGTCATCATAGTCCTCTGTTTCTAACATAAAGTTAGAAGAAACTCTAAAACGCTTTTCTTTATCAAGGGTATTGAAATAATCAAATCCTTCAAGCATAGGTTTATCTAAAGAGTAAGTGAAGTTAGCTCCGTATAGATCAGCATCATAATCTTTTGAAAGAAGTTTGTTGTAACTTGCTCCAACATCTAAGTTTTCAGTTAAGTTGATATCAGCGTTTAATCCAATATTAACAATATCATCTCTATCTAAAGTGTCAACTTTTGTTCTAACACCATTATTCCATAAAACTTTTTTATCTCTAATGTTTCCAATCTCTTTTTCATAGTTTGTAGAAAGTTTTATTGTTGCTTTCTTATCTTGTAAAAGGAAAGATTTTTCACCAGATATTCCAATTGTTGGTCTAACTGAATCATAGTACTCAGTATTGTTTTTTGTATTATATACTCCATTATTATATGTTCCTTGGAATATTTTAGCCCAATCAATTCCACCATTTAAATAAAGATTTATATATTCAGTTGAAATTGGATAGCTTAAATGACTTCCAAAAGATAGACTCATAGATGGCGAAGTAGATGAATTATTTTCTATACGTAAAGAGTCATGAGAATGATTATAAGATAAAATAGATGTTATAGCAATTTTGTTTTGGAACTCATAAAAATGATATCCTCCAGCAAAAAATATATCTCTATTAATTCTAATAGGTTGATCAAATTTTATTTTATTATCTCCACCTCCAATAAAAAATGCGATTTTTTCATTAGGTTTTAATCTTTTTTCAAAAGTAGCTAGATAAAGATTAGAATCTCCAGTTCCATCTAAATCTCCTTTATAGTTCTCAGAAAGATGTAGGTAATCTAATGAATTAAAGTATCTATTTTTTTCTGATGGATTAACATCTTTTTCTAAAGATGAACGAATGAATCTTCTAATATTATAGTTTTCTTCAAGGTTAACTTCAGGAAGGTGTGCAATACTTTTTCCTAAATTTTCACTTCCTTGTGAAATCGTTCCTACTAAAAGTGTTAATAAAATAAAGTTAGTAAAATAAAATTTTCTCATAAAATATACTCTCCCGTTTAATATACTTGTGAAACCAATTCAAACTTCATATTACATTTAAAAATACTTTGTGTAAATATTCTGTTTTTTGTGTTCTTTTTTCTTTGTAGATAATTTTAAATAGAACGTTTTTTTTAATGTGTTTTTTTATTTGTAATATGTAAAAAAGAAAATGGAATATTGCTAAGAGTAGCACCATAAAATATACTCATATAAAATTAGGAGGTGTTTTTAGTGAAGAAAAATTTAGTTTTTATAACAACAGATCATCAAAGAGCAGATACTATTGGGATGATACAAAATGGTAAAGAAGTAACTCCAAATTTAAATAGATTAGCCTCAGAAGGTTTTGATTTTAAAAGAGCTTACACAACATGTCCACTATGTGTTCCTGCTAGAACTGCACTAGCAACAGGAAGGTTTCCAACTAAAAATAGTGTGGTAATAAATGATTTAAAAAACATACCAGAAATAACAAGAAACAGTAAAACAATTCACGAGTATCTATTTGAAAATGGATATGATGTAAGTCATTTTGGAATGCAACATATAACTTTAAAACCATCTTTAGAAGATAGAGTTAAATTTAAAAGATTTTTAACAGATGATGACTATGAAAAAATATGTAAAGAGAAGAATATCCCTTTGTTTGGAGTCGTTGAAGATAGAGTTAAAGTTAGTGAAAGACATGGAGATATATATGAAAATAGACAGTATACAGGTTCTAGAGTTTCACTTTTTGAAAAATCTGAAAATCTATTTAGAGATAGGTTTTATATTGATAATGCCCTTAATTATTTAGAAAGTGAAACTTTTGAAAAACCTATAGGGATGTTTATAAATATATGGGCTCCTCATCCACCTTTTAGAGTACTAAAAGAGCTTATGGATAGATTCCCAGACCCAGAACTTCCTGAAAATATAAATGAAATATGTGAAGGTGAGCCACCTAAAAGAAGAGAGGGGATAGCAGCACAACTAGCTGAAGAAAAAGATTTAGAACATTGGAAAGATGTTTGGAGAGCATATTTAGGATTAACCAATTATGCAGATGAGCTAATAGGAGAGATAATTCAAAAGTTAAAGGAGAAAGGTGAGTATGAAAATACAGTGTTTGTATTTACTGCTGATCATGGAGATCATCTAGGTCAACATAAGATGTTTCAGAAGATGGAAATGTATGAGCAAAGTATAAATGTGCCTTTAATAATAAAAATGCCAGAGGAAAAAGGAGTAAAAGTAGAAACAGTGGTAAGTCACTTAGATATACTTCCCACAGTATTAGAAAGTTTAAATATAGAGAGTAAAGAGGTCTTTGTTGGAGAAAATATTTTAAATAGTAAAGTTCAAAAAAAAGAGAGATATGCATATAGCCAATACTCAGGAAATCAAGTGGCTATTGGTGATATAAGAAGATCGATAGTGAGCAAAGAGTTTAAATATGTATATGATCCTAGGGATTTAGATGAGTTGTTTCATTTGAAAAAAGATCCTTTAGAGATGAAAAATAACTCTAGTGATGAAGTGTATGAAAATATAAAAGAGAATTTAAAAAATCAGTTGTTGCTATTTTTAAGAGCGCAAAATGATTGGATAAATATTATATAAAATGGAGGGTGTTATGAATAAAAAAATCGGGTTATTACTATTAATTGGGGGACTTTTACAAAGAGGAGTTTTAGCAAATGAGCATAAAATCTCTGAAAAACCATTGGAATTAAGTATTTTAGCTATTCAAAACGGAAAGACATATGATGAGAACTGGACTGTTTTTCAAGAAGCTTTTAAAGATACAAATGTGAAGTTAAGAAGTTATAGTTCTAAAAATTTAACAGACGAGATACAAGCTTTTAATCTAGCTGTTTCATCTGGAAATCTTCCAGATATTATCTCTTTAGCTTACCCTGAAAAACTAGAGAGTTTAGGAATGGATGGAGGAATAGTACCATTAAATGATTTAATAAATAAACATGCTCCAAATATAAAGGCATTTTTTGAGAAATATCCAAGATATAAGATGGATGCTGTAGCAGCAGATGGAAATATCTATTTTATTCCAGATTATTATGATTGGTACAATATGAGAGCTGCTCAAGGGGTATTTATAAGAAAGGATTGGTTAGATAAGTTAGGATTAAAAACACCAAAAACAATGGATGAACTATATGAAGTTATGGTAGCTTTTAGAACAAAAGATCCAAATGGAAATGGAAAAGCTGATGAGATTCCATATTTTGAAAGGTCAGTGGAATTTGCTGATAAAGAGTTAGTAGGTATGTTCGGAGCAGAGATAGGATTTTATGTAGATGAAAATGGAAAAGTGAAATTTGGTCCAACAACAGAGAGATTTAAAGAGGCTATGCCTCAAGTTATAAAATGGTATAAAGAGGGGTTAATAGACCCTGAAATATTCACAAGAGGTTTCCAAGCAAGAGACTATATGTTAAGAAATGATTTAGGAGGAGTTACTTTTGATTGGTTTGCTAGTACAGCTTCATATAATGAAGACAAAGAGTTAAAAGATAAAGTAAAAGATTTTGAATTTATTGCAATAGCACCGCCAGAGTATAAAGGGAAAAGTTATGCTCCAGATGCTAGAACAACTTATTTAGGTGGTTGGGGAATAAGTGCGACGTGTAAAGATCCTGTTGCAGCTATAAAATATTTTGATTACTGGTTCTCTGAAAAAGGATATGAGTTATCTAACTGGGGAATAGAAAATGATACTTTTGTTAAAGAGGAAAATGGTAAAAAGAAATTTACAGATACAGTTATGAAAGCTGATGGGAAGACACCTTTACAAGTTTTAAGAGATAAAGGTATACAATTTAGAATAGGAGCATTACAAGATTATGAGTACGAAAAGGCTTGGGGAAATCCAAAAGCTTCAGAGTGGGCAGAGATGTATATGCAAAATGGATATATTGTGGATCCAATGCCAACTTTAAAATATACAAAAGAGGAGAATAGAAAAATACAAAAAATAAATTCACAACTTAATATGGCTGTAAAAGAGATGAATCAAAAATGGATTTTAGGAGCTGTAGATTTTAATAAAACATATGACGAATTTTTAAAAAGATTGAATGAAATTGGGCTACAAGAGGCAATAGATATAAATCAGAAGGCATATGATAGATTTATCAGTTCTAGTAACTAATAAAGAATAAAGTGTACTTTTATTGATTTAAAAGTAGAAAAATGATATATAGAAAAAGGTATATCCTAAAATGATGATTTACACTTTAAAAATTTTAAACTATAATCACCTTACAAAACGCAGATAAGTAAGGAGGGTTAGTATGAAAGAAAATATTTTAGAATTAGATGAAAGAGCAGAATCAGAAAAAGTAGGTCTCATAAAAAAAATAATGACTGGATTAAAAAGAGGAAACGTAAAAGATCAAATGTCATTATATCTGATTTTTCTTCCATTTATACTTTGGTATATGATATTTGCATATAAACCAATGTATGGTCTTATAATCGCTTTTAAAGATTACAATCTATTTAGGGGAATATCAGGAAGTGAATGGGTAGGACTGACAAACTTTACAGAGTTTTTAACAAGCCCATACTTTTATACAACTCTAAAAAATACAATATTTTTAAATATATATAGTTTAGTGTTTGAGTTTCCATTTGCCATAATTTTAGCTCTTATGCTAAATGAGGTAAAAAATAGATTTTTTAAATCTTTCGTTCAAACAGTTTCGTTTTTACCATACTTTATAGCAATAGTTGTAACAGCAGGAATAACTATAAATATTCTTTCTCCAAGTAGCGGTGTAATAAACCATATTTTAGAAAGATTTGGATTTGAGAAGATATACTTCCTATCAAAGCCAGAGTACTTTAGAGGAATATTTACAGGTATGAATATGTGGAAAAGTACAGGATTTAATGCAGTTATCTATTTAGCAGCTTTAACAGCAGTTGATGAGTCACTGTATGAAGCAGCAAAGATAGATGGAGCTACAAAATTCCAACAACTTAGATTCATAACTTTCCCATCAATTATTCCAACGATAGTTATAATGTTAGTACTAAAAGTTGGAAGTATGCTAAACGTTGCATTTGAAACAGTTTTATTACTTTATCAACCAGCAACATACTCAACATCAGATGTTATAAGCACTTATGTTTATAGAACAGGTATGTTAATGCAAGACTTTGGTCTAGCAACTGCAGTAGGATTATTTAATGCAGTTATTGGATTTATCCTAGTTTACTTAGCAAATAGATGGAGTAAAAAGATAACATCATCAGGACTTTGGTAAAAAGTATTGACTGTTAAAAAATTTGAAAGGAGAGATTTATGAGTAAAATTAAAAGATCAAAAGATGAAAAAATATTTGATTTTATCAATTATTCCCTACTGGCAATATTTGGAATAATGTTTATATACCCAATTATATATGTATTTTCAGCATCAGTAACAAAACCATACCTTTTAGAGATAGGAGAGATGTATCTCCTACCTAAAGGGATTAGTATGGCATCATTTAAAGCAGCTATGAATTTAGATGGAATATGGTTAGCTTATGCAAATAGTATCTTTATAACAGTTGTAGGAACTGCTGTAAGTATGTTCTTCACAATAACTGGAGCCTACGTTTTATCAAAACCAGAGTTAAAATTTAGAAAGATTTTAACGTTAATGGTTGTTGTAACAATGTGGTTTGACCCAGGAATGATTCCTAGATATTTAAACTTTAGAGACTTAGGTCTTATTAATAGTTATACATCTGTAATTGTAGGATTTGCGGTAAATACATTTAATGTAATAATTTTAAAGAGTTTCTTTGAAGCTGTACCAAAATCATTAGAGGAATCAGCTAGAATAGATGGAGCAACTCAGTGGCAGATTATGACAAAAATATATCTACCTCTATCAACTTCAGCATTAACAACAGTATCATTGTTCTATGCTATCTCAAGATGGAATGGATATTTCTGGACAATGGTTTTATTAACTGATGATTCTAAAGTACCACTACAAGTTTTCTTAAAGAAGTTAATTGTAGAAAAAAATATGGCTGGAGAAGCAGCACAGATTATTACACCAGAAAGTTTAACATCACCACAATCAATAATATATGCTGTAATAGTTTTATCAATAGTTCCAATAATGATTATATATCCGTTTATCCAAAAGTTCTTTAGAAAAGGAGTTACTTTAGGAGCGGTAAAAGAGTAGATAACAAAAGAAAGTTAAAAATAAAAGTTCATAATATTTAGGAGGAGTTTTACTATGAGATTAGATACAAGATATGCAAATCACCCAGAGGATTCAAAGCACTACACAACAGAGGAGTTAAGAAAGCACTATTTAATGGAAACAGTATTTGTTGCTGATGAAGTAAACTTAATGTACTCTCATGTAGATAGAGTTATAGCTGGAGGAGTTATGCCAGTTGAAACAGAAGTAAAATTAGAGGGATGTAAAGAGTTAGGATCTGAGTTTTTCTTAGAGAGAAGAGAACTTGGACTTATAAATATAGGTGGATCAGGTAAAATAGTTCTTGATGGAGTAGAATATAAAATGGCTCCAAAAGATGGATTATATGTTGGAATGGGAGTAAAAGAGATTACATTTATATCTGATTCTGCAGAAAATCCAGCAAAATATTATGTTAACAGTGCTCCTGCCCATGTAGCTTACCCTACAGTAAAAATAGATATAGCTAATGCTAATGCAGTTCATTTAGGAGATTTAGAGAATTCAAACAAAAGAACTATATTTCAATATGTTCACCCTGCAGTTTGTAAATCATGTCAACTTTTAATGGGAATGACTGTATTAGACCCAAATAATATGTGGAACACTATGCCAACACATACACATGAAAGAAGAATGGAAGTTTACTTCTATTTCAATATGGATGAGAACACAAGAGTATTCCATTTAATGGGGCAACCTCAAGAGACTCGTCATATTGTAATGGCAAATGAGCAAGCGGTAATATCACCATCTTGGTCAATTCATTCAGGTGTAGGAACTAAAAATTACACATTTATTTGGGGAATGGCTGGAGAGAATCAAACATTTACTGATATGGACCATGTAGCTATGGATCAGTTGAGATAATTGGGAGGAAATATGTTAAACATGTTTAATTTAGATGGAAAAGTTGCAATGGTAACTGGAGGAAACGTAGGAATAGGAAATGCACTTGCAATGGGACTTGCAAAAGCAGGAGCAGATCTATTTATATTCACATATAATGATGACAATATGGAAAATGTTATAAAAGAGGTTGAAGCATTAGGAAGAAAGGTAGCTTATGCAACTGGAGATCTATCAAAAGAGGAAGTAGCTATGGAAGCTGTTAGCAAATGTATAGAGGCTTTTGGAAGAGTAGATATTTTAGTAAACAATGCTGGAACAATAAAAAGATCACCAATTTTAGAGGGAAGTAACGCTGATTGGCAACAAGTTATTGACTTAAATCTATCTTCAATATACTATTTAAGTAAGACTGCAGCATTTGAAATGAAAAAGCAAGGTGGAGGAAAGATAATAAACATAGCTTCAATGTTATCATTCCAAGGTGGAAAATTTGTTCCATCATATACAGCAAGTAAGCATGGAGTAGCTGGACTTACAAAAGCTTTTGCAAATGAGTTAGCAGTGGATAATATCCAAGTAAACGCAATAGCACCAGGATATATAGAAACAGCAAATACAGCACCAATTAGAGCTGATGAAAAGAGAAATGCAGAGATATTAGGAAGAATACCAGCAGGAAGATGGGGACAAACATCAGACCTTGTAGGGGGAGCAATATTCTTATCATCAAAGGCAGCAGATTATGTAAATGGACATATTCTAGCTATAGATGGTGGATGGTTAGTTAGATAATAAATAAGGGGAGAAAGTTATAATGAAGAGAAAAATAGCAATGGGAGCGTTACTTTTATCAGCGCTTATGTTTAATGGATGCTCAAAAGATGAAGAGTCTAAAAATACGGGAGCAACAAAAGGAAAAGATAAAAATCTTTCAGTGTTCCTAGTTTTTAATGGGATGCCTTTAAGTAGTGATTGGGAAGTTTATAAAAAAGCTGAAGAGGCAACAGGAGTAAAAGTAAAATCATATGCATCTAAAAATAATACAGATTCTACGCAAGCTTACAATCTTATGCTAGCTTCTAATGATTTCTCAGATATTATAGCTTATAGAGTTCCAGATTTAGAGAAGTTAGGTAGCGATGGAGGAATGATTCCTTTAAACGATTTAATAGATAAACACGCACCAAATATAAAAAAGTTTATAGAGGAGAATCCATTATATAAAAAAGATATGTATTCTTTAGATGGAAAAATATATGCAATTCCAACATACTATGATTTAGATAAACTAAGTGTGTCATCTGGACTTTTTATAAGAACAGATTGGTTAAAAAAGTTTGGGTTGCCAGTTCCTAAAACATTGGAAGAAACTGAAAATGTTTTGACAATATTTAAAGAGCAGGATGCTAATGGAAATGGAAGAAAAGATGAGATTGGAATCTTTGTACGTGGAAATATTCAAGCAGCACTAAATAACTTAACAGGTATTTTTGGTGCAAGACCATACAAAACATTCTATGTAGAAAATGACCAGGTATCTTTTGCAACTTTAGATCCAAACTTTAAAGATGCTATGAAATTAGCAGCAGACTGGTATAAAAAAGGACTTATTGATAAAGAGGTTTTCACTAGGGGTTGGGGAGCAAGAGATGCAGTATTACCAACAAATATGGGTGGAATGACTTTAGATTGGTTTGGAAGTACAGCAAGTTATAACAGTTTATCAGCAGGACAGATACCAGGATTTGAATTTTATCCAATGGAACCAATAGAGATAAAAGATGGAGTAAAAAGTGTAACAGTGGGAAGAAATACAACTCCAGAGATTGGTTGGGGAATTTCAGCAGCTTCAAAGAATCCAGAGCAAGCTATTAAATTTATGGATTGGTGGTTCTCTGAAGAAGGAAGAAGAACTTGGAACTTTGGTATTGAGGGAAAACATTATACTATGGTAGATGGAAAACCAGTGTTTACAGATTATGTATTAAATAATCCAGAGGGAAAAGGACCTTTAAAAGTTTTACAAGAGGTTGGAGCTCAAGTTTCAGGACCGGGGGTTCAGCAAGATGCAGAATATGAGTTTCAATACTCAAATGATATAGCTAAACAAGGTTTTGAGATGTATATGAAGGATGGAAATACAAAGAGACCTTTACCTATATTAAAGTATAGTCCTAAGGATATAAAAGAGTTAGATAAAATAATGTCACTTGTAAATCAAACAACAGAGGAATATATGCAAAAATGGATTTTAGGTGTTTCAGATATAGATACTGATTGGGATACTTATATAAATAGAATTCAACAAAATGGTATAGAAAGAGCAAAAGAGATAGTACAACAAGGCTACAACCACTACAATAGTGTTAAATAAAAACATAAAGAAACTAGGTAGAATTACCTAGTTTTTTTATAGAGTTTATATATTGGTAAGAGGGGGAGTAAAATGAAAAAAATTGTATTAGGAGCGATTATGTTAACAGGAGTTTTATACGCAAAAGATCTAAAAGTATATCAATTTGAAAATGAAATACCTAAAAATGTAGAAACAAATATAAAAGATTCAATATCAATTACCAAAGAGAAGTATAAAGATGGAGAAAGTTCTTTAAAATGGAAGTTTAAAAAGGGAGAAACTTTAAATATTTTAGGTGATGTAGGGTACACGGTTTTTAAAACAGGAGAACAAGAGAAGGCTAGAAGTAGTTATAGTATGTGGATATATAATGAAAATCCAATTGATGGAGAACTACTAGTGCAGTTTAAAAAAGATGGAGTAGTAAAATGTTGGTTTCCAATAAAAATGAATTTTAAAGGTTGGAGAACTATGTGGGTTCAATATGATAGAGATATGAAAGGTGAACCTATCGAAGGAATGAATGAGATAACTTTTGTAGCTCCTAATGAAGGTGGAGAGATATTAATAGATCAAATTATACCATCAGTATTGATAGATCCAAGACACAACGCTAGAGATGAGCAGGTAGATTTTATTAATTTAGAGGCAGATACAGCAGCAAATGCTCACTGGATGGCACTATATAAAAACTATAATCAAATAGATAGAAATCAGAAAAATATAGTTTTAAGTAAAAAAGATATAGAGGGAATAGAAAAAGTTGAAAAAAGATACAGAGAGAAACTGTTAAAAAAAGTTCAAGTAACACCTGAGCTTATAACTGAAAAAACAGAGGAATTTTCAGAATATAAAAAAATAAACTTAGAGTTTATTCAAAGATTAGTTATATATAAAGATTTAAGACCTGAAGAAAAAGATAGAATAAAATATATTGCAACAAAAGAGTTTGGAATCTACTTAAGAGAGTTAGCGTACATGTACAATTCTGCAGATAATAAACAGGAAAAAGATACAATAGCTAAACTGTTTAACGAAAGTTTAGAATATATGTATGATCAAGGTTGGACAAAGGGAAGTTCTCAGGGAACAATCCATCATTTAGGATATCAAATGAGAGAGATTTATGAAGCAATCTTTTTAATGAAAGAGCCTCTAATTAAGTTAGGAACAGTAAATAAAGCTAAAGAGATGGTAACTTGGTATAGTGCTATGGGAATGATATATACACCTAAAGAAAATTTAAGAATAAATATAGACGTATTAAATACAATGTTACCAGGTATGTTAACAGCTATACTTCTAAATGAAAACCAAGAGAAAGAGGGAAGAGAGTTGTATCAATTACAGAGTTATTTAATGAACTCTATAAACTATTCTCCAGGAGTTTTAGGAGGATTTAAATATGATGGTACAGTCTTTCATCATATGCAAAACTATCCAGCTTATGCAAAGGGAGCTTTTGAAGGTTTAGTTCCTATAATATACTATCTAAATGGAACTCCTTATGCAGTTACAGGGAAACAGTTTAAAATAGTAAAAGATGCAGTATTAACAACAAGGTTATATTCTAACAAGTACAATTATCTTTTATCTTTAACAGGAAGACATCCCAATGGAAAATTTAAAATAGATGCAGAAAGTTTTAGATTAATGGCTTTAAGTGGAGAAAATGGTGTAGATAAAGAGCTGGCAGAAGCTTACTTAAGACTTTCACCTCAAGGGAAAAGCGTAGAAAAATTTAAAGGTATGGGGTTAAAAGAGGAGACTGCTCCAAAAGGGTCGTGGACAATGAATATGGGATCTCTACAACTTCATAGAAGAGATGAGTGGTTAGCAGGAGTAAAGGGCTATAGTAGGTATTTAGTGGGGAATGAGACGTATATAAAAAATAATCTTTATGGTAGATATATGAGTTACGGAGCTTTTCAAATTTTAGAGAGTTCATTAAAAGAGAGTGGATACGTACAAGAGGGATGGGACTGGAAACACTTTCCAGGAACTACAGCGATAGATGTACCTTTTGAAAAATTAAAATCTAATATTTCACAAGTAGATACTAAAAGTGGAGTAGAGGAGATGTTGCTTTCAGATGAAACTTACTCAGGAGGAAACTCTTTAAATGGTAATGGCATGTTTGCAATGAAGCTTCACGAGCATCCAAAATATGATGGAACCCATAAAGCTAGAAAATCACTGTTTTTCTTTGATAATAGAGCTGTTTTACTTGGAAGTGGAATTGAAAACAGTGATAGTAAAAATGAAACTCATACAACACTATTTCAAAACTATCTAGGACAGAATATGAAAAATAGTTATACACAAAATGAAGATACAATAATAGATTCTCAAAACAATATGTATAAAGTTGTAGAGGGAGATATAGTTCTAAAAAAAGGAAAACAGGAATCAAGGGATCAAAATAGTGGTGAAAGAACAGAGAATAACTATGAGTTAGCTTATATAAATCATGGGAAAGCACCTAAAAATGGAAAATATCACTATAGTATTTTAATAAAAGGCGATGAACAGAAACAAGAAAAATTCAAAAAGAACCCTAAATATGAGGTTTTAAATCAAGATAATAATAGCCATATTGTTAAAGATTTAAAAAGTAATATGATAGGGTATGCACTATTTGAAAGTGGAAAAGTACAAAACAATGGATTTATTGAATCAGTAGATACTCCTTCAATGATTCTTCTTCAAGAGAGGGATAAAGAAATTCAAATGAGCTTTGTTGACCCAGATTTAAGATTATATGAAGGGAGAGATAAGGAGCAGTATGATGAGAATGGAGTTATGATTGAGAGAAGTATATACTCAAGACCTTGGATTGGAAATATAGGAAAAGAGCATACAACTTTAGTTGTTTTAAATGGAAAATATACTACTGAAGATAGCTCAAAAGTAAAATCTGAAATAGATGGAGATTTTACAAGATTAAGTATTACCTCTAAAAATGGAGAGGTAGTAAATATTATATTAAAGAAGATATCATAAAATAAAGAAGTATGGCATTTTAATGAGCCATACTTCTTTTTCATTTAAACAGTTATTTTAATAAAAGGATCGTTATGTTTTTCTCCCCATGTTATTAAGTGCTCCTTTAGATACTTAGTTTTATCATTTAAAGGAATGGGATTTAATTGATACTCATCTTTAGTATTATCATATAAAAACTCTTTAGGAATACCATTTCCAGAGTAATCATTAAAATATACGTAGGTATATTTCTCATCAATTGCAGCTCTCCATCCGTAAGCTAAAGTATCTAATCCTCTTTCTTTAAGAGAGTTTAAAACTTTAGGGTTTCCAGTATAACATGCAGAGATAGCAATATTATCTACTTTTTCACCTTTTAAAGTAGGAGAGAGATCAACGCCTTCCATCTCTTTAGGAATACTTAAATCTAAAAGAGATAGTATTGTAGGAGCTATATCAGAGCCTGAAAGAGGTGTAGTTATTTTTCTATCTTTATATCTATCTCCATGAGAGAGCATAAATGGCACAGAAACAGCTTCTTCAAACCAAACATGTTTACTCCAAAGTCCATGAGAGCATAACATCTCTCCATGATCTGAAGTTACTATAATTATAGTATTTTCAAATAGATTATTCATCTTAAGGTAGTCAACTATCTTTCCAAAGTGTTCATCTATACCTGTTATAGCAGCATAATATTTTTTTACAGATTCTAAATAACCAGCTTCATCTAAAGAGAATGGAGTTATAGTTTTTGGATGATCAACTATATCTTCTAAAATAACATTTTCTCTTTTTTCAACTTTAACATCTTTATACATATCCACATATTTTTGTGGAATTAGATCAAGAGGTGTATGAGGTGGATTCCAAGATAGGAAAAGAGCAAAGTTATCCTCTTTATTTTTATCGATAAAATCTAAAGCTATATCTGTTTCATGTTCAACAGACCAATTGTTAATATTGATCATCTCAGGAGAGTCCATCCAGTAGTGAGGAGAAAGGTGGTTATCATCAGCACCATAAGAGTACCAAAAGTCAAAACCATGTCTTTTAGGACCAGGTGGTGTAAAAGCATCCCAATCCTTAGCTCCTGAAAGAGGAAGAGTATCATCTTTTTTTTCAGGTTCATCTAAATGCCATTTGCCAATATATCCAGTTTTATATCTATTAGTTTTTAAAATATCCCCAATTGTAACTTCGTTTTCCTTTAAAAATATATTCTCGAGACCAGGTTTACAGTTTGTAATAACTCCATGAGATATAGGATTTTTACCTGTTAAAATAGTAGCTCTATTCGGTGAACAAAGAGGACAGCTACTGTAAGCTTTTTCAAATATTGCTGCTTCATTAGAAAAAGCATCAAAGTTAGGAGTTATAACAGGTTCTTTTTTCATAAAGCCTACTGCTTCTCTTCTCCATTGATCTGCAAAGATAAATAAAAGATTTGGTTTTTTCATAAAATCTCCCCCAAGTAAGTAGTTGTTTTTCTTTTTATAATATCCCTTGTGAAAAAATAAGTAAATATTCTATTTTCAATACCATAGGTTAGTATTTTAAAAGAGGAAAAGTGTATATAAAAAAGAAAAGAGCCCAGACTTTATATAAAGTCCGAACTCTCGGGGGCTAATATATATTAATAACCATAGTATGGCTGTGGAACAGGTCTATAATAGTCATTATTATAATTATTATTGTAATTATTGTTATGATTATTATTAGCAATGATTCCACCAACAACAGCAGCACCGACAATAGCAGCACCAATGGCTTTTTTTCTTCGCTCTCTTTTTACAGCTCTTCTAATATCTTTTCTAACTTCTTTTCTAATTTCATGACGAACATGAGCTTTAACAATCTCATGTTTTATAACTGGGGGTAAAGGTCTGTGATATCTAGCAAAAGAAGTTGTTGTTAAAATAATAAGCATTACTATTGATAAAAATTTTTTCATACCTACACTCCTCCATGTTCTAAGATTTTCCCAAAGTTAAGAACTTCATCTTTATTAAATACAATGTAGTCCTCTGTACCAGCAAAATCTAAAATAAGAATACCTTGTTTTTTATCATATTGGATATGATAAAATTGCAAAGCACTTTCTTCTGGATTATTAGCATTAGCTATAATTCCAGGGATTTGATATCTTGGAGAGCCATCTTTAAATGTGTTTATTAAAACAGATTTAGGTAGACCAAAGGTAACAGTAGCACCAGTTTTTGTTTGTAGGGCAAAATAAGCATTGCTATTTTGTACAAACATTCCAATTTTATCAGTTTCTGTAGGGATATTATTTTTAACAATATCTGCAGCAAAAATATTTATAGAAGTTAAGATTCCTAAAATTACTAAAAACTTTTTCATAGTTATTTATCCCCCTTAACAGCTTTAAATATTTTATTTGTTTCATCCTCTGTAAAATTAATAGTAAAATCCTCATATGTAGGCTTTACTATTAGCTTATTGTCTAAAAAAGTTACATTGTAAAGTTCAGAATCTAGTTTGTTCTCATCTAAGCTATCATAAAATCCTAAAACCTCATTTTGTTTAATACCTTTTTTAACATCTAAAAGTACATCATTTGCTAAACCAAAAACATAAGCTTCTCCTGATTTACTAGCTAAGGCTATATATGTGGCACTTTCAACTTTTTCAATTTTCAATTCAGGAAAATTCATTTCACCAACCTCATTTTTAATATCTGCACCAAAAATATATGTAGATACTAAAAGGGTGATTATAAATAAAATTCTTTTCATTATAAACTCCTTTGAAATATTTACTGATTAAGAATATAGGACATAATAGCACACATTTCAAAGAATGAGGATTTGAAAAAAAGTTACTAATTTTTGGTATTAAAATTCAACTACTTTACAATTAAGCTAAGTTGAGATAGTTCAAAACTATCGTCTAAGAAACAAGCTCTATTTATTTTAATTAATGGTATATTAAGTTTAAAATTTTGTAAGTCATCTATAGTTATAACATAGTCGACTTGAAAAACATCCTCTAAAAGAGAGTTAAGTTCATAACTTTCAATGATTTCTACAACTTCAATGTAGGAGAAGTTTTTTAAATATTTCGAAAGAAGTTTAGCGTACATATGGTCAAATGTATCGTCTACAATGATTACTCTTTTATATTTATCACGATCTAAAATATTATTATTTTGATGTTTTTTCAAAATTATAGCAAGATGTAAAATATCTTCTGAGTAAAAATTAGGAAAAATACTATTAATAATCTCCTTTAGTTTTTTAAAAGTTTCTTTTTGAGTTTTATTAAAAGAGTAAACCTCTTTATTTTCATAGAAGTTATATCTACTTTTGAAATCACCAACTCTTAAAACATTAGAGATTCTCATTTTAGTTTCTAAATTATTATTAAGTTCTAAATTAAAAAACTCTTTGATTTTATTCATAAATAATTTAGCAGATTCATTTGGAGTTTCATAAATTTTAATATCTAAATAGAATAAAGTTTCAATAATAGAGTCTAGTTCGTAAGACTTTAAGTAATCTAATCCTCTAATTTTTAAAAAATTTAGAGTTTTACCATAATTTTCATGATATGTAACTTTTTTAGGTGAAAAGTACTCGTCTTCAAAAGTTATTTTATTTTCTCTAGTGAAATTAACTAAAAGTACAGCAACAATTTTATAAAAATCTTCTGGAACTAAAGTAACAGAGATACTATTTAAAAGTCTTAAAACAAAATTTTTATTATATTCTATAAGATCTTCATTTATATATTTTGATATTAAATCTGTAAAATGTTTATGAGTAATATTTTTATTAATTAAATATTTACTTAGGTAGATAGCAAAAAGTTCTCTTATTTTAGCTTCGTTTCCTTTTAGAAAAATTCCTCGACCAGAGATACTTTCTATCTTTATACCTTCTGATTCTAAATAAAGTTTTATATCTCTTAAGTCATAATTAAGAGTTCTTCGAGTAGTTTGAATAATGTCAGTATTAATATTTAGATTAAGAGTATTTTCAAAAAAAAGCTGTAATAAAAGATAATCTTTTCTTTCAGTAACAGATAATGGAGCAAACTGTAAAATCTCTTTTATTTTATTTATAGATGATGAATCCAAAAAGAATAAGTCTTTTACTTTTTGAATTCCTTGAATCTCATTAAGAGCTAAAAAATCATTGATAATATTTATATTATTATCAATAGAACGTTTTTTTATATGTAATATTTTTTCCAAATCAGAATAGCTAAATTTGTTTAAAGAAAAAAATAGACTTAGTATATGTAGAGACTTTTTATTTAAAAACATTTTTCCACCTTTCTAAATATTGTTTTAATATTATATGATAATGTATATTTTACAGTAAAGTCTAAATATATACAAATAAAAAAATGAGCTTTTCAGCTCATTAAAATTAAGATCTTATTTTATCTAACTCTTTTTCAGTTACAAACATTGTATTATTTTTAGTTTTAATATATAAACCATCTCCAACTCTATCTAAAGTAACAACAGCTTTTCTATCAACATCAAGAATAATACCATTTTTTTCAATATCAGCAACAGACATAATTTTACCTTTTCTAGTCATAGATTTTAAAATGTCAGTTTTTTTAACTTTAAAAGTTAAGTTAGGAATTCTTGATTCAAAACTAATTTGATTCCCATCATTATAAGCTCTAATTTTTGTCATGTTACCATTAACTGAACCAGCTAAAGCTGTTAAACTTAAAGCGGCAGTTAATACAAGCATTTTTAATTTTCTCAATTTGTTTCCTCCTAAAATCTCTATAAATAGTGTACAAGTATCTGAGTAGCGATGATGTTTATTATATAGATATGAGAAAAAAATATCAATTAGAAATTAAAGACTAAAAAAATGCTATAAAATTTCAAAAGAGAAAATAATAAAAAAAGACTGAACTTACAAAGTTCAGTCATTTTAATTATCTTCTTATTTTATCTAACTCTTTTTCAGTTACAAACATTGAGTTGTTTTTAGATTTAATCCATAATCCGTCACCTTTTCTATCTAAAGTAACAACCACTTTTCTATCAACATCAAGAATAATACCGTTTCTTTCGAAATCAGCAACAGACATAACTTTTCCATATCTTGTCATAGCTTTAAAAATATCTACTTTTTTAACTTTGAAAGTTACGTTAGGTATTTTAGATTCAAAGCTAATTTGATTTCCTTTTTCATAAGATCTTATTTTTGTCATTTTTCCATTAACTAAACCAGCAAAAGCACTAAAACTTAGTGTAGCAGCAAGTATAAGCATTTTTAATTTTCTCAATTGTGTCCTCCTAAAATATGTATAAATATTATATTGTTTTTATTTGTATTAATAATCTTGTATAATATTATAT
>NZ_CAMQXC010000003.1 GCF_947038635.1 uncultured Cetobacterium sp.
CCAGTGACAACACGATTAAAAGTCGTGTGCTCTACCATCTGAGCTAATGACGCATCTTTGTATGGAGCGGGAGACGAGGGTCGAACTCGCGACATTCAGCTTGGAAGGCTGACGCTCTACCAACTGAGCTACTCCCGCATCACTTACAAAGATATAGTACCACAATTTATATTGTTTGTCAACAAACTTTTTTTATTTTTTTAAAATAATTTTTTCTTTTACTTCACCTTGATTATGAACTCTATCTACTGGAGCTATTTTATAATAATAAGTTTTATTTTTTTCAATATTCTCATCTAAATATTTTAGTCCATATTTTCTTTTTATAGTAGTCAAAAGATATTTAGAATTTTTTTCATCAAATTCTTTATTTGTGCTTCTATATATAGCATAGTAGTCAGCATAATTATTAGCAGGATCATCCCAAGTTAAAAGAACTCCCTCTTTTATAATTTTTGCTCTTACATTAGCCACGGGATTCGGAGCAACTGTATCTATCCATGGGCTTGTTGGGGGTAATATCTGCGTCTCATAAACTTTTTCTTTTAAATTTGTTTTAATATTAAGGCTGTTTTTTTGAATCTTATCAAATCCAAAAAATACACTTCCATGAACATTTTCAAAATTTCTATTATACTTTATCTGATTTACAAGTTCATCTTCATTTTTCCAAGCTTTATTACTTCCAATTTTATAAGCTGCATGGCCTATATATAAATGAACATTACTATTCTTTACTTCATTTATCCACCAATTAACTAAAATATCATATTGAGCAACTTTTAAATTAAAATCCCAATATATTTGTGGAACTATATAATCTATCCATTCATTTTGTATCCATGTTCTTGTGTCTGCATATAAAGTATCATAATTTTCTGCACCTGCTCTTGTTGCTGATCCAGTTGGATCTTTATCATTATTTCTCCAAACTCCAAAAGGACTTATTCCAAACTTCACATATGGTTTTGTCTTTTTTATTTTTTTCGATAGTTCCATTACAAAAGTATCTGTGTTTTTTCTTCTCCAATCCTCAAGTTTCATTCCTTTTCCATATAGTTTATAAGATTTAGCATCTCCAAAAGGAACAACTTTTTTATTTTTATCTAACACTGGATACGGATAAAAATAATCATCCATATGAACACCATCTATATTATAATTTTTTACAACATCAACTATAACATCTTCTGTAAACTCTCTAGCTTTTGGATTTCCAGGATCATAATAATATTTTCCACCATATTCAATAACCCAGTTAGGATTCTTTTTAGCTATATGATTTTCAGGAATTTTTTCATTATTTTTTAATGTTATTCTATATGGATTAAACCATGCATGAAATTCTAAATTTCTTTTGTGAGCTTCCTCTACAAAAAACTCTAAAGGATCATATCCTGGATCTTTTCCACTTTTTCCAGTTATATATTTAGACCATGGCTCTTTATTAACTTTTTTATAAAATCTATCTGCTGTAGGTCTCACCTGCATTATTATAGCATTCATATTCAAACTTTTTATTTCATCTAAAATAGCAATATACTCTTGCTTTTGTTCTTCGATAGTTAAACCTTGCTTAGAGGGCCAGTTTATATTGTCAACTGTTGCTATCCAAACTCCTCTAAACTCTCTTTCATTACTTTTACCAAAACCAAAAGAAAAACTTATTAAAAACAAGCAAAGCAAAAAAGTTAATTTTTTCATAGAATCACTCCTATCCCTTTATTATTGAAAACTTACCCTTTAGTTCATCCTTTAAAGTACAGATAAAGTCAATTTTATTTCCCATAATTAAAGGGATAATTATCTCTCTTTTATCATTTGTAACTATTCTTATTATAACTTGTAATCTATTTCCTTTTCCTACTACTCCTTCTTTCATAGTACATGTATCTATTTCATCAAAAGATAGATTCAATCCTTGACCTAAAATCTTTTTATTTTCACAGTCTAAAATTATTTTATATTTAAAAAGATTTTTTAAATGTTTAAATCCTAAAAATAATAGTAATGCAGCTATTCCTATATATGGTATGCTGAAATTCTTTGTATATCCTATATATCCTTGAAGAGCTCCAATTAATAAAAGTGGTACTCCCGTTCCTAACCATACAATCATTTTTTTTCCTTCAAGAGTGTACTTCTTTAATGGTTTATATTGTACTTTTGTCTTTTCTATTTTTTTTATAAAATCATCATAAAAAAACATTTATCCTCCTCATTTAATAATGAAGAAAAGTAGAGAATATTCTCTACTTTTCTATTCAATTATTATTTAATTATTTTACTAATTCCATTATATCTTCGGGTTTATAGTCTAGGTTGTGAACAGCATTTATATATCTAACTGTTTTACTTTTTCCTCTTATAACTAAAGTTTGAGTTCTAGCTATATTCCCTTTTCTTTTTACACCTTCTAAAAGATCTCCACTTGTTATTCCTGTTGCTGAGAAAATAACTTCATCATCTTTTACAAGATCATCCATTTTTAAAACATCTCCTACTCTTAGTCCCATCTCTTCACATCTAGACTTTTCATATGCAGATATTTTATCATTTTCCAATGATACACCTTTTACTTCACTTCTTAATTTTAACCTAGCTTGCATATCTCCACCTAAAGCTTTGATTACAGCAGCTGATATAACACCTTCTGGAGCTCCACCTATACCATAAAGTACATCTACATCTGAATCTACAACTGATGTTAGTATTGACCCCGCTACATCTCCATCTGGTAGAGCGTAAACTTTAATATTTAAATCTTGTAAATCTTTTATTATAGTTTTATGTCTTGGTTTGTCTAATACCACTACCGTTAGCTCATTTAATGGTTTATTTAAAGCTTTACAAATATTATCTATATTTTCCATTAAAGGTTTTGATAAATCGATTACACCTTTTGCTTCAGGTCCTACTATTAATTTTTCCATATACATATCTGGAGCTTTTAAAAAGCTACCTTTATTCCCTACTGCTAAAACTGCAATTGCATTAGCCTGACCTTGTGCTGTCATTCTTGTTCCTTCAACTGGATCTACAGCAATATCCACTTGTGAATATCTTTCTTTATCAAGAGAATCTATCCCTACCTTTTCACCGATGTATAGCATAGGAGCTTCATCAATCTCTCCCTCTCCTATTACAATCTCCCCTTGAATTTTTATCCCATTTAGTACAGTTCTCATAGCGTCTACCGCTGCTTGATCTGCTGCCTCCTTATCTCCTCTACCTACCCATTTGTAAGCTGCTAAGGCTGCTGCTTCTGTAACTCTAGCAAACTCTAAAGCTAACTCTCTTTTCATTTTTCCTCCTACTTTGTTTCAATTAATCTATAAATTTTTTCTCCTGGTAAAACCATTTGGAGTTGATTCCTAGCTACTTTTTCTCTGTAAAAGGGATTATTTATATTCTCAATCATTTCATCATATCTAACAATTAAGCTTTCAATCTCTTTTTTTTGTTTAATCTTTATCTCTTGCTCCATTTTTAACTTATCGATTTTAACAAATGATCTAAATATATTTTGTCCTAAAAATGCAAAATGTATAACTAACGGGACTATCCAAAGTAGATTTTTCATTAGTTTTTACCTACCTCTTTTTTCAAAAGTTGTAATTTTTTAGATACCATTCTTTTAGCTACTGGTGATATTTTATCTACAAATAAAATAGCTTCTAAATGATCATACTCGTGTTGGAATGCTCTTCCTAAAAGTTCTGTTCCCTCTTCTATTACCTCTTCACCTTTTTCATTTAAATACTTTATCTTTACTGTTACTGATCTTTTTACAGGTTTATAAATTCCAGGAACACTTAAACACCCTTCATCTATATTTTCAACAGTATCTGATAACTCTATTAATTCTGGATTTATAATCTTTCTTACAATTCCATCTCCAATATCAATTACAAACATTCTCTTGCTTATTCCAACTTGTGGCGCTGCAAGTCCTACTCCATTAGCTTCATGCATTGTTTCTACCATATTATCTAAAATTTCAAGTATCTCTGGCGTTATTTCTG
Source organism: uncultured Cetobacterium sp. (assembly GCF_947038635.1). GTDB lineage: Bacteria > Fusobacteriota > Fusobacteriia > Fusobacteriales > Fusobacteriaceae > Cetobacterium_A. Next base: position 4,026 of record NZ_CAMQXC010000003.1, read on the forward strand.
TTACTGGTTCAGCTACAGTTCTTAAACATTCATTTCCATATATTTTTATGTCGTATAACATGTATTTTCCTCCAATTCTCTTTTTTTTCAATATATATTATATCATATTAGATTAATCGGGTCTACATCAACAACTATTCTATATTTTTTATTCTCTATTTTTTTCAGTTTATTTTCTAAAAATACTTTATACTCATTGATTTCTCTTCTATCCCCTTTTATAAATATATTACATCTATATCTTCCTTTCACTTTATAAACTAAGGATTTCATAGGTCCATAAAGCTCTACCTTCTCATGTTCAATCTCTTTAAATACCAGATGACAATACTCTTCTAATCCATATTCCTCATTTGAAGATATTCCAATATTTATTATTTTTGAAAATGGGGGATAAAAAAGTATCTCTCTTTTCTCTATCTCTTTTTCATAAAAATTTATATAACTATTTTCCTGAATTTTTTCTATTATATAATTTTCAGGTTGATAAGTCTGAATTATAACTTTCCCCTTTTTCTCTCCTCTTCCAGCTCTTCCAGCTACTTGAGTTATCATTTGATATGTTCTTTCACCTGATCTAAAATCAGGGATACTCATAATTGTATCTGCATTTATTACTCCAACTAAAGTTACATTGGGAAAATGTAATCCTCTAGATATCATTTGAGTTCCAATCATAATATCATATTTCCCACCTAAAAAATCATTATACATATTTTCATAAAAATTCTTTTCTTTTGAAACATCTCCATCAACTCTAATTATGTTTACAGGAAATCTTTTTCGAAGTTCCTCTTCTACCCTTTCAACTCCACGTCCACTAAAAGATATATTTTTGCTTCCACATTTAGAGCAATGACCTAAAAATCTTTTTGATATACCACAATAGTTGCACTTCAAGCTATTATTACTTGCATAATAGTTTAATTTTATAGAACAATGCTCACACTCCTCCATATGTCCACATTCTTGACATTGAACTAATGTAGAATATCCTTTTCTATTTAGAAGAAGTATTATCTGTTCTTTTCTTAAAAGTGCTCCTCTTATCTCCTCTAAAAGTTTTTCACTGAAAAAACTATCTTTCTCCTCTTTCATATCTACAATCTCTATCTCTGGTAATTTTGCATCCTTATATCTATGATCTATTTCAAAAAGTTGAAATATCCCTTTTTTAGCATAATAATAACTTTCAATTGATGGAGTTGCTGAACCTAAAACTACTTTTGCATTTTCTAATTCAGCTTTCTTTATAGCTACATACTTTGCATTATATCTTGGTGTACTATCTTGTTTATAACTATTTTCATGCTCTTCATCTACAATAATATATTCAAGATTTTTTACAGGAGCAAAAATTGCTGAACGAACTCCTAAAACAACTCTTTTATCGCCTGTATATATACTATACCACTCTTTTGCTCTTTCTATATTAGATAATCTGCTGTGAAGTATTGCCACTTCTTCTCCAAACTCTTTTTTAAATCTTTTTACCATTTGAGGAGTTAAAGATATTTCTGGAACTAAAAATATTGATCCTTTTCCATTTTCTAAAGCTCTCTTTATAAGTTGTATATATATCTCAGTCTTTCCAGAACCTGTTACTCCTCTTATTAAAAAATGTCTTTTATTTGAAGTTTCAATACCACTTTTTATTCTTTCCTGCTCTGAATTTAACTTAGTATCTTCTTTATACTCTTCTTTTTCAATATCTTTTTTTAATTTCTCTTCATTAAAACTTTTTATTTTTCTTTCAAGTATTAATGTTCCATTCTTCAAATGATTTTCAATAGTTTTTTTATCAAATTTCTTTTCCAAAGTTACTTTTCCAATTTCTACTCTCTCTTGAAAATATAATTTTAGTTCTATATCAACATCTTCAATACCTTCTTGAAGACCATACCAATTATCTTCAATTTTCAAATAATTATTATCTAGATATTCCTGTATTTTAATTTTTGAAAATCTATCAATTAATGTTTTTTTTCTAACTAAACTTTTCTTCAAAAAATATTCTAAAATCTCATCTTTAATTAAAGTACTACTAAGATTTTTAGGTCGATAAATATCTTCATATTTTACTTTTACTCCTGAAGGTACTGCTGTAGAAAAAACTTGATCAAAAGGACTCATATAATAATCTCTTATCCATAAGAGTAATTTTATAAATTTTTTAGAAAAACTTAACTCTTCATATAATACTTTTTTTATTTTTAAAACTTTAAAAGTATATTCTTTATCTTTCTCCTCTTCAATAATCAGTCCAACCTTATCTTTATTCCTAAAAGATACTAAGACTCTATCTCCAATATTTATATTCTCTTCATCACTGGCATAAGTATAGAAATCTTTTGTCTTTTCTATATAGACACTGTAATATCTCATTACTTTCTCCTAGTTTAATTTTATTTTTATTTTCTTTATATCAACTAATTCTTTTTGTGGTTCAACACTTTGACTTTGAACAACACCTGTTCCTGTCAGCTCAACTTCAATATCACTACCTTTAAAAATTTCAATGACTTCTCTAGCACTTAATCCTTTTAAATCTGGCATTATGACTAGTTCTTCATTATTTTCGATGCTTCTCAAACTTCGCTTTCCTTGGACTCTTATATTCTCTATTTTTTGAGAATAAATATTTTTTGTCTTAGTTACTCTTTTTACAACTTCACCTAAAACTGGAGCTGCCGCTGTTCCACCATATTTATCGTATAAAACATCTCCTTGAGGCTTAAAAAACATAGCTAGCAATATATATTGAGGTTTTTCTACAGGGAAAAATCCCATTACAGATGATAAGTACTCGTGCTTTACATATCTTCCATGTTCACTATATTGAGCAGTTCCTGTTTTTCCACCTATTCTATAATCATCAACATGAGCTTTTTTTACAGTTCCTTCTAATACAGCTAACTCCATCATAGCTCTCATCTCTTTTGATACTGCTTCTGTTATGACTTTACCTTTTTGTATAGGTAAATTTCTTCTCACTACTAAACCATCTTTATCTGTTATCTTATCAACTATATATGGTTGGTACATTATTCCACCATTAATTACCGCTGAAAAAGCTGTTATCATTTGAATCGGTGTTACTGCAATTCCTTGTCCAAAGGACATTGTACTTTTTTTCAAACCATTCCATCTTTTTACGGATTCTCTTCTAGGTTTTTTCTCATAAGGATAATCAACACCTGTTTTATCATACAATCCAAACCTCTCTAAATAAGAGTCAAACTCCTCATTTGTAAACTTATCTCCAATCAATACCATACCTACGTTACTTGATTTTTTTAATATCTCTTCTGTTGTTAAAATACCTTTTACACTTCTGCTGCTTTCTCTTATAGTATGTTTATATTTTGTTATAGTTCCATTTCCTATATCAAAATTAGTATTTCTTCTTATTTTTTTTTCTTGTAACGCTGCAGCTATCACAAGTGGTTTAAATATAGACCCTGGTTCTACTTGAGATTGAAATATTGGATTAGCCACATTTTTTTTATTTTTTCTAAAAAATGAAGTTGCTAATATTTTACCATTATTTGGATCCATTAAAACAGCATATGCCTCTTCTGAGTTTGTTTTTTTAAATTGTTTTTCCATTTCATCATTCAAAATATATTGTAAATCATTATCAACAGTTAAATGGATATTCATTCCATCTAAATTGACTTTTGTTCTAGCACTAGAAGTAGGTAATCCAATTCCTAAACTCCTAATACTTGGGATAATTCTAGATATTTTGTCTCCTTTTAAATAATTTTCATAAAAAAGTTCTATTCCAAAAATCCCCTCTTTTTCTGTTCCTTTTTTAAACCCGATATTTCCAACTAAAAAGAAATATTGATCTGGCTTATAATAACGTCTTTCCTTTCTTCCACTTAAAAATATAATATTTTTACCTTTTATATTATACTTTTCTAAAATATCTTCAATCTCTTTTTTCTCTACATCATCTATATTTCTATTTAATCTTTTATAAACTCGTTCTTCTTTACCAAGCTTATTTATCGTATTTAATAGTGGTCTATAGTTATCTCTTATGTATTTTTTGTTTACCAACTCTTTTAAGGCTTCTGGAGCTTCTAAAGATTTTATGAATCTTTTTGGATCTACTGATAATTCATACATATTAATACTATATGCTAATCCTTTTCCCTTTGAATCATATATATTCCCTCTTTCTCCACCCTCTCTTCTTTCAACATTTATCTGCTTATTTATCGCTTCTTTATAATTGTTTGAATCAAATAGTTGTATCTGAATCATTCTAAATATTAGAATAAAAAAACAAAATAAAATTATATCTGAAGCTATAAAAGATCTTAGTATAAAATTATTTTTCATTTTTATTTTTTTCCACTTAAAAAAAACGTATAGATTATATATTAACATTAAAACTACTGCAACTGTTAATAAAAATTTTCTATAATATAAAGAAAGCCCGATACCAAATATCTGTATCAAAAGTAAAAATATTTTTAGTTTCTTATTCAATTCTCCACCCTCTTTTTATTTTTCTTTTAAATATTATATCAAATATTAGCAAAATAATGTATAATAAGAATAAAATTCCACAAAAAGGAGTATTTATATGAATGTTTTATTTCTATTGCTTTTTATGACCACTTCAGCCTTTGCACTCAATATTGGAGTTATCGACTCTGAATACATCTTTAGTCAATACAATAAGCGTTTTGAAATGGAAGAAAAACTTGAAAATAAAAGATTAGAGTTAAATTCAGAAATTGAAGGATTAAGACAAAGCTTATTAGAACAAGAGAAAGTTATTAAATCAAATTCAAAAATTACAGAAGATGATAAAAAAAAATTATTAGATTTAAAAAAACAATTTCAAGAAAAGATTGAAACTTCTGAACGTGTTTTTCAAGAGGATCAACAAAATTTCATTTATGATATTAAATTTGAAATAGATTCTGTTGCTATTTTAATTGGAAAACAAAAAAATTTAGAAATGGTTATTGAAAAAAGTGCTACAATTTATGGTGGTGTTGACTTAACAGAAGATGTTCTTAATTTTTTAAATAATAAAGAATCTTATAAATTAGATACAACTAATCTTTTAAAGAAGCAATTGTAAAAAGGGACTAAACAGAATTTATCCCTTTTTTATTTTACAAAAAATAAAAAAAAGCACTTATGTGCTTTTAAAATCTACATGGTGGAAACAACTGGACTTGAACCAGTGACCCCCTGCTTGTAAGGCAGGTGCTCTCCCAACTGAGCTATGCTTCCAAATGGTACCCCGTAGGGGAATCGAACCCCTGTTTATAGAGTGAAAATCTATTGTCCTTACCACTGAACGAACGGGGCAACTAAACGCTGATGCGTTGTTGCTACATAATAATAGTACCATTTTTTTCATTCTTTGTCAACAGTTTTTTATTTTTTTAGTTCTTCCCATTCTTTTTCTTTAAACCCTATTAAAACCTTGTTATTTCCTATAAGTAAAGGTCTTTTTACTAACATTCCATTAGTTGAGAGGATATCTAAAAGTTCATCTTCATTATTTTGAGCTACTTTCTCCTTTAAATTCATCTCTCTATACAAAATACCACTTGTATTAAAAAACTTTTTTATTGGTTGACCACTTAAAGCAATCCATTTTTTTAACTCCTCTTTTGTTGGATTATTTTCAACAATATGTCTTGGTTCAAATTCTATACCATTTTCTTCTAACCATTTTTTTGCTTTTACACATGTTGAGCACTTAGGATAATTTACAAATAAATATTTCATAACTCACCTCTCCTTTTCTTTTTTTATAGCTTAACACTAAAATAAAAAAAAGGGAAGTATATTCTTCCCTTTTTTCGTATAGTATTATCTATCTAAATATTTTTTTAACTCTTCAGCTTTGTTTACTCTTTCCCAAGGTAAATCCAAATCTGTTCTTCCAATATGTCCAAAAGCTGCTAAATCCTGATAATTAAAGTTTCCACTTCTTAACTCTAAATCTCTTTCAATTCCTCTTGGTGTTAAATCAAATACATTTTGAACAGCTTCAGCTAATTTAATTTCATCTACTTTTCCTGTTCCAAATGTTTCTACTTTTACTGATGTTGGCTCAACTACTCCAATAGCATATGATAATTGAACTTCACATTTATCAGCTAAGTCTGCTGCAACAATATTTTTTGCTACCCATCTAGCTGCATATGCGGCTGATCTATCAACCTTTGAAGGGTCTTTTCCAGAGAACGCTCCTCCTCCATGTCTGAAAAATCCACCATAAGTATCAACAATTATTTTTCTTCCAGTTAATCCCGTATCTCCGTGTGGTCCTCCAATTACGAATCTTCCAGTTGGATTTATATGATAATTTTTTACTTCTTCTGCATTTAAATTATAAGTTTCTAAAACTGGCTTTATTACTAGTTCTTTTACATCTTTATGAATTTGCTCTTGAGTTACATCTGGATTATGTTGAACTGAAACTACAACAGTATCCACTCCTACAACTTTTCCATTCTCATCATAAGCTAATGTAACTTGAGATTTTGCATCTGGTCTTGCCCAAACAAGCTCTTTTGATCTTGTTAATCTAGTTAACTTTACAATTATTTCTCTTGCTAAAACTAATGCTAATGGCATTAATTCTGGAGTTTCTTTTACAGCTCCACCAAACATTATTCCTTGATCTCCTGCTCCTCCTACATCTACACCCATAGCTATATCTGGAGATTGAGAATGAATTGCATTTAAAACTCCACAATCTGAATCAAATCCCATTCCTTGTCTGTATCCAATTTCATCTATTTTATTTCTAACTATATCTTGTATATCAATATAAGTTGTTGTTGTAATCTCTCCTCCTACAACAACTTGTCCTGTTGTACAGAAAACCTCACAAGCTACTCTTGCTGCTGGATCATTTTTAATACACGCATCTAATACCGCATCTGATATTTGATCTGCTATTTTATCTGGATGTCCTGGTGATACACACTCTGAAGTAAAGTAAGTTAAATTTTTCATTATTTCCTCCTAAATATTAATCAAAAGAGATAAAAAAAGCCTTTTATCTCTCCAGAAAGATAAAAGGCTTTATGCTCTTATTAGTCATCTTTCTGGAATTAGCACCACACCTCTAAGGTAGGTTGCTGAAACGTCATAGGGCCAGTCCCTCAGTCTCTCTTGATGATTTTGTTTTTTTGTAATTAAATTATATATTATTTGTATTATTTAGTCAATATTTTTTTATTTTTTCTCTTCAATTAACGTTAAGTTAACCATCTTATTAAAAATTGTAGCAATATAATTAAGTTGTGATAATCTATTATTTTTTATAATTTCATCTTTGTCCATTACCATTATAGACTCAAAGTATCTATTGATAATATCTTCAGTTGATAAAAGTACATTTAAGTAACCTATATAGTTTTTAGCAACTAACATCTCTTTTGCATCTCTTGCAACTTCTTGAGATTTATCAAATAGTTCTTTCTCTATCTCCTCTTTTAAAAGATTAGGATCAACCATAACTCCTTCAAATCCTTTAGAGATATTTCCAACTCTTTTCATTAATGAAACTAAGTTATTGAAGCTATCCATTTTTGTAAACTCATCGACAGCTTTTATTCTTAATAAAGTATCTACTAAATTATCAAAGCTCTTATCTACAACTGCAGATACAATATCCTTTGAATATCCCATTTCTGTAAATACATTTAATGCTCTTTGTTTAAAGAATTCCATTACTTCATTTAAAACTTCAGCTTTATCTCTTTTTAATACTCCTGCTGCAGCAAGTGTATCTAGAGCTCTTTCTACTAAAGCCTTTAAAGAAATATTTAAATTTGAATCTAAAACAATATTTACAATACCTAAAGCTGCTCTTCTTAAAGCAAATGGATCTTTAGAACCACTTGGAATTATTCCAACACCAAAACATCCACAAAGAGTATCTATTCTATCAGATATTCCTGTTATGATTCCTTCCACACCTTTTGGTAAAAGGTCTCCTTGGTATCTTGGATAATAATGTTCTTCAATTCCTTTTGCTACTAACTCCGACTCTCCCGATTTTAGTGCATAGTCCGCTCCCATAAATCCTTGAAGTTTTGTAAACTCCTTTTCTCCAATCATATTAGAAACTAAATCAGCTTTCGCTAATAAAATTGTTCTATCAATTGTTTCTTTTCTAGTTTCCATTCCAGTAGCTTCTATTAAATAATCTGCTATTTTCTGAGATCTTTCAATTTTGTTATATATAGTTCCTAAATCTTTCTGGAATACAACTTGTTTTAATTTCTCAACATTTTCTACTAGAGGCTTCTTTAAATCTTCATGATAGAAGAATCTTGCATCAGCAAGTCTTGCAGATAAAACTTTTTCATTTCCTTTTCTAACTTGCTCAGAATCTTCAATACCATTTCTAATTACAACAAATTTAGGTAAAAGTTTTCCTTCTAAATCTAAAATAGGAAAATATCTTTGGTGAACTTGCATAGATATAATTAAAACATCTTGAGGAACTTCTAAGAAATCAGAATTAAATGTTCCAACTATTGGATATGGATACTCCACTAAGTTTGCAACCTCTTTTAATAAATCTTCATCTATTAAAACTTGTTCATTAGAATCTTCACATTTTTCTTTTATAAGTTTCTTAATTAAGTTCTTTCTCTCTTCAACATCTATAATTACATTATTTTCTTTTATTTTTTCAAAATATTCATCAATAGTAGAAACTTCAAAATTGCTTCCAAAGAATCTATGTCCTCTTGATGCTCTTCCACTTTTTATTCCTTCTATTTCAAAGTTTACTATTTCTCCATCTACTAAAGCTAAAAACCATTGAATTGGTCTAGCAAACTTTAATTTTTTCATTCCCCACTTCATTGATTTAGGGAAATTAATCTCTAATACTAATTCTTTTAAAAGATCTGAAAGTAAAGCTTTTGTGCATTCACCTTTTAAAAACTTTCTAACTGCTATATACTCACCTTTAGGAGTTTCTATGATTTCTAAATCAGTAGCTTCTACTCCTTGAGATTTAGCAAATCCTAATCCCGCTCTTGAAATCTCTCCATTTTCACCAAAAGCAACTTGCTTTGCAGGTCCCATATTTAAGATATCTAGGTTTTCTTGAGTTTCTGCTAATCCCTCTACTAAAACAACAAGTCTTCTTGGTGTTCCAAAAGTCTTTATTTCATCAAATTTTATTCTTTTTTCATTTAACTTACCTTCTAAGTTCTCTTTCATCTCTTTTAGAGTTTGAACAAGGAATCTTGCAGGTAACTCTTCCATTCCTATTTCAAAAAGTAATCTCACTTTCTATTCCTCCTCTTTTTTCCTTTTACTTTTTTTTCAGTAAAGGGTATCCTAGTTCTTTTCTATTTTGTACAAATACTTCTGCACATCTCTTAGCTAGGTTTCTAACTCTTAAAATATAAGCCATTCTCTCTGTTGTAGAGATTGCTCCTCTTGAGTCTAGAACGTTGAATGTGTGAGAACATTTTAAAACATAGTCATATGCTGGCATTACTAAATTCTCGTTTAATGCTCTATCAGCTTCTTTTTCATAATCATCAAACCATCTAAAGTGGCTTTCTAAATCCGCTACTTCAAATGAGTATTTTGAATTTTCATACTCATACTGATATCTCATATCTCCATATTTAATTCCTGGTGCCCACTCTAAATCATACACATTTTCTTTGTTTTGAATATATAGTGCTAATCTTTCTAATCCGTATGTTATTTCAACAGGAACAACTTCTAACTCTAATCCTCCAACTTGTTGGAAATATGTAAACTGAGTTACTTCCATTCCATCTAGCCATACTTCCCATCCTAATCCCCATGCTCCTAATGTTGGTGACTCCCAATCATCCTCAACAAAACGAATATCATGCTTTAAAGGATCTATTCCTAAAACCTTTAGCGATTCTAAATAAAGCTCTTGAATATTATCTGGTGATGGCTTCATTATAACTTGAAATTGGTGGTGTTGATAAACTCTATTTGGATTTTCTCCATATCTACCATCCTTTGGTCTTCTTGATGGCTCAACATATGCTACGTTCCATGGCTCTGGTCCTAAAGACATTAAAAATGTATTCGGATTAAATGTTCCAGCTCCTGTTTCTATATCGTATGGATTTCCAATGATACACCCTTTTGAACTCCAATACTGCTGAAGAGCAAATATCATCTCTTGAAATGTCATTTCACTTCCTCCTAATCTTTCTTTTTCCTTTTACTATCTAGTAAGCTATCTATTATTATTAAAATAACTCCTACATTTATCCAAACATCAGCTAAATTAAATACAAATACCCATATACCTCTAAAGTCAATCATATCAATAACAAATCCTCTATAGATTCTATCTATGATATTTCCAATTGCTCCACCTAAAATAAATGAGTATCCTAATTTCTCAATAACTGAAAATTTCTTTCTATTTTTAAAAAAGTAAAAACCTAATCCAAATATCACTATAATTGTTAAAATAGAGATTATATCAAGTTTTCCCTGAAACATTCCAAAAGCTATACCTCTATTTTTTACATAAGTTAGATGGAAAAACTCTCCCAAAATTGGGAAAGTTTCTCCTTCTACTAACCAAGTGTCTATTTCATATTTGGATATTTGATCTAAGAATACTAATAAAAATATTATCCCTATATATAACACAGCTCACCTCTTTGAATAATTAATCAACTAGTGCTGATGTACATCTTGGACATACTGTTGGATGCTCTGGATTAGTTCCTAACTCTGTCGAGTATTTCCAACATCTTTCACACTTCTCTCCATCTGCATGCTCAACTTTTACGAATAGCGCCTCTTGCTCCTCACCTTTTACAAATGAATCATCTTTTTCATTAGCAATTACTAATTGAGAAACAATAAATACCTCTTCTAAAATCTCTTTATTATCCTCTAAGAATTTTGCTAACTCTGCATTATCTGCACTTAAAATAACTTTTGCATCTAAAGAGTTTCCTATTATTTTATTTTCACCTTGTCTTGCTAACTCTAATGTTTTATTAACATCTTTTCTTAACTTTACAATTTCTTCCCACTTTGTATCTAACTCATCATTTAAGTATTGATCATTGTTTACATACCAATCAGTTAATAATACTGATTCAGAATCTTTTAATGATTCTGGTAAAGTTTCCCAAATCTCTTCAGCTGTAAATGATAATATAGGAGCTACCATTTTAGTTAATGTTACTAAAACTTCTGACATTACTGTCTGTGCAGCTCTTCTTTCCTTAGAATCAGCTTTTTCAGCATATAATCTATCTTTTATTATATCTAGGTAGAATGCTGACATATCAATTCCTGAGAAATAGTGGATTTCTTGGAATAAGTTATAGAACTCATACTTTTCATATGATTCTGTTACTACTCTTTTTAATCTTTCTAACTTATTTAATGCCCACTTATCTATTTCCATTAAATCTTCATAAGCTACTGCATCTGTTACCGGATTAAAATCTGCTGAGTTTCCTAGTATATATCTAGCTGTATTTCTTACTCTTCTATAAGCTTCTGCCATTTGCTTTAAAATATTGTCAGATATTTTTACATCTTCTCTATAATCAACTGATGCACACCATAATCTTAATATATCTGCTCCATAAACTTTAATTATATCTTGAGGTGCTACAACGTTTCCTACAGATTTTGACATCTTTTTACCTTCTCCATCATTTACAAATCCATGAGTTAATAGCATCTTAAATGGTGCATCTCCTGTTGATCCAACAGATGTTAATAACGATGTTTGGAACCATCCTCTATGTTGGTCCGATCCTTCTAAATATAAATCAGCTGGTCTATGTAATCCCTCTCTAGTTTCTAAAACAGATCTATGAGATACTCCTGAATCAAACCAAACGTCCATTATATTAGTTTCTTTTCTTAATTCTAATCCTTTTAGATTGTATTTAACTAATAACTCTTCTCCAATTAGCTCCTCAGGTGAATATTTAACCCAAGCTGCTGATCCCTCTTTTTTAACAAGTTCAATAACTCTATCTAAAATTTCTCTTTCAAATATCTCTTTTCCAGTTACTTCGTTATAGAATACAGGAATTGGTACTCCCCATGTTCTTTGTCTTGAGATACACCAGTCAGGTCTTGTCTCTAACATAGAACCTATTCTATTTCTTCCCCACTCTGGAACAAATTTAACGTCGTCTAAAGCTTTTAACGCCTTTTCTCTTAAATCTGATCCTTCACATCTTATAAACCACTGCTCTGTTGCTCTAAAGATTACTGGAGTTTTTGATCTCCAATCATGAGGATAAGAGTGTTCAAACTCTTTATAACTTAATAAATGTCCTGTTTCTGTTAAGTGCTCTGCTATAACTTTATTTGCTTTTTTATAGAATAATCCAGCAAATTGTCCAGCTTCCTCTGTTAATACTCCTTTATTATTAATTGGAGAAATGATTGGTAATCCGTATCTAACTCCTACAACATAGTCGTCTTGACCATGTCCAGGTGCAGTATGAACAACTCCTGTTCCAGCTTCAGCAGTTACGTGTGTTCCTAACACTACTTTTCCTGTTCTATCTAAGAATGGGTGTTTATATGTTAAGTTTTCTAAGTCAGCTCCTACAAACTCTTTTATTAGCTCCATTTCTTTTATTCCCATGTCGCTAAATGCTTTATCTGCTAAAACTTTTGCTAAAATTAGATTTCCTTTTTCTGTTTTATATATTCCGTATTCAAACTCTCCATTTAAAGCAATTCCTGTATTTGCAGGTAAAGTCCATGGAGTAGTTGTCCAAATAACTAGATATAATGGTTCTGTCATTTCTAACTTGTCCATAATCTCTTTGTTTGCTTCCATTTTTACATAAATAGATGGAGAAACATGATTTTTATACTCTATTTCAGCTTCCGCTAAAGCTGTTTCTGTTACTGGTGACCAGTAAATTGGTTTTAACCCTTTAAAAATATATCCATTTTCATAAAGCTCACCAAATACTTCTAATTGCTTTGCTTCATACTCAGGATTTAAAGTTAAGTATGGTTTATCCCATTCTCCTAAAACTCCTAATCTTTGGAATCCTTCTTTTTGAATCTCTACCCATTTTTTAGCATACTCTGTACACTTCTCTCTGATTTCAAGAGGTGACATTTCTTTCATTTTTGCACCTAGTTCCTCACTTACCTTTAATTCTATTGGTAATCCATGAGTATCCCATCCTGGAACGTAAGGCACTGTGTATCCAGATAATCTTTTATACTTTAAAATTATATCTTTTAATATCTTATTTAAAGCATGACCTATATGGATTCCACCGTTTGCGTATGGAGGTCCATCGTGAAGTATAAATGTTTTACTTCCCTTTTGTAATCCCTTTTCATAAATTTTTTCATCTTCCCACTTTTTTAAGATGTTTGGTTCCTTCGTTGGTAAGTTTGCCCTCATTTGGAAACTTGTTTTCGGAAGGTTCAACGTTTTCCCGTAATCTTTTTCTTCCATTAGACTTCCTCCTTATATGCATTTAAAGTTATTTTTACTTCAGTACTGTTCCCCTCTTCTGAGAAATGTTTTATTACTCCACCATGGTCTTTTATCACCTTATGAACAAAAAACAATCCTAACCCTAAGGTTTGAGGAGAATAACTTATAAATGGTTCATAAATATCTTCCAATTGTTTCGGAGATATTCCAATACCATTATCAATAATCTTCAATTCAATTTTTTCATTAATTTTTCTTTTAGAAAGAATTATATCTATCCTTCTATTACTTTGTTTATCTAAGAGAGCGTTACAAGCATTATCTATAAGCTCTTTTATTACTTTTTTTAATTTCTTTCTACTGCCTAAGACACTTCCAGTTGTAGCATTAAAAAATGAAATTGAAATATTTTCACTTTTAAATTTTTGACTATAATCTGTTATTATCTCATTTATTATTTTATCTAAACTAACTCGCTCATATTTATCTTCAATCTCTTCAGAATAAATTTTTAGTGATTCATTATCCTCTTTAATTCTTGCTAAATAAGGCTTTATAGTTGTTAACTCTTCTATTATTTTTTCTCCAGGATTTTCTGAATCAACACATTTCAACAATTTTTCAACAACTTCTCCTCTTAACTTTAAAAATCTTGTGGCTAGCTTTTCTATTGTTAAAACTCTCTCACTTTCTAAAGTATCTAAGATTGTTTCTTTATTATTTATTCCGATAGAAAAATTCATTGAAAGTAAGTTTAATAACTCTAACTCTTCCTGGTTAATTCTGATGTCCTTTGCATAGTTGTCTACTACCACTACGCCAGAAAATTTTCCAGCACCATGTATAGGAAAAATAAAGAAATTTTTTAGTCCGATAGCTTTTAAAACATCATTTCCTAAATCATATTTATATCCTGTATCGTTCTTATAAATTATCTTTTGCTCTTTAAATGATTTCGCTAATAAATTATCATTATTTATAGGAACTTTTGCAAATAAAACTAGTTCTTTCAAATTTTTCAATTGAAACTTAAAACCTTTTTTGCTCTCCTCATTCAAACTACGATTTATAGCAACCTCTTCTCCAATTAGATAATCATTTTCTCTACTATATCTAAAATACATCGCTCTACTATAACCAAGACCAACTTCTGAAGTAAATCCTGAAACTAGTTTTTTTATAGTTTTAAATGTATCTTGTTCTATATTCATCCCCATCAGAAGTTTATCAATAGCTTCTATTCTCTCAATATTTCTAACTAACTCTTTATTTTGAATAGTTAAATCCTCTTGAGCAATATTCAACTTTTCAATCATCTCTTTAAAAGATATTGATAGTGTTCTAATTTCTCCCTGACCAATAACTTTTATATCTTCAACCTTTTCACCTTTTGAAATTTCATCAGCTAAGTCAGCTATTTGAGTAAGAGGCATCAATAGCTTTCTAAATACCTTACTAGAAACTGTAGAACTTATAATCATTATTAAAAGAACCAAAATACCTATATAAATAGATGTCATTAGTTTTTCTTCAGTTAATCTTTCTTTTGATAAAGATAGTATAAAACTTCCTAAATAACTATCATTATAACCTATTAAATTATAAATTCCAACATAATATGATAAACCATTGATTTTTTTATTTAAATAGTAGTTTTTATAATCTTTTCTCAGAATCTCTTTATACGTTCTATTTGAAAAGAAAAACTTTGCTTGAAGCTCATCTTTATCTGGACTATTAGTTACAAAGTATACTCTATCTTTTGAACTAAGTTCCAATCCATCTGTTAAGGAAGTCAAAAAATCTCTATTTATAGGAATTGAGACTACTAAATAAAAAGTTGTTGTTTCATTTCCATAGGGAATAACTACTCTTCCATAAATTTTGTTATCCACTTGAGCTAAATAATATCCTGTTTCTTCAAACTCTTTTTTGTTAGAAGTTTCAAGTAAAATATGAATATTATCTTCATTTAATGTCCCTAGATTTCCTTTATTTCCATATTCCCCTAACAATTCTCCATCTGATGATAGTATTGTTACTACAGAGTTATAATAGTTTCTAAAATCCTCTTTTAATAGATTATATTTTAGCATCTCTGCTATTTGTTGATTCCCTTCACTGATTCTATATTTTCCAATCTCTTTATAGACATCATTTCTAATTTCTCCAAAATAAGATTTATAATTTCCCATAAGAAGATTCATCTTATTTTTAGTTGTATCTTCGATTCTTTGTTCCATATCTTGAAATGAAGTTAATATTACAACTATTGCGATTAAAATAGATGTCAAAAATATTGCTATATCATTATAAAAAATTATTTTTATTAACAAGGAATCTTTTCTTATTCTCATCCTTTAAAGCCCCTTTTTAGTTAAGCCTACTCTTTCCCTCTCTCTATCTATATCTTTTATTTTAACTTTTATTATTTGACCAACTGAAAGAACTTTACTTGGATCATCTATAAATTTATCTGATATTTCTGAGATGTGAAGTAATGCATCATTTTTCAATCCTATATCTATAAAAGCACCAAACTTAATTACATTTCTTACTGTACCCTCTAACTCCATACCTGGTTGAAGATTATCTATATTTAAGATATCTGATTTTAATAATGGTTTTTGGATACTATCTCTTGGATCTCTTCTTTCTTTAACCAGTGCTTCATATATATCTTTTACTGTTTCATATCCATAGTTATTTTTTTGAGCAAATGTTTTATAGTCAAATCCTTCTAAAACTTCTTTAGCTTTAACTAAATCTCCACCATATTCTTTTAAAGAAAGATTAACAGATGCTAATATTTCTTCAGCAATTTTATAAGATTCTGGATGTATTATTGTATTATCTAAAGTATTTTCCCCATCAAGAATAATTAAGAAACCAGCCATTTGCTCATAAGCTTTAGCTCCTAAGCCCTTAACTTTTAATAACTCTTTTCTATTCTTAAAGTTTCCATTCTCTTTTCTATAATCTACAATATTTTTTGCAACACTCTTCTTAATTCCAGAAACATATGAAAGTAATGCCCAAGAAGCTGTATTTACATTTACTCCAACATTATTTACCACTAACTCTATAACTTCTGTAAGAGATTGGTCTAATCTTTTTTGATTAACATCATGTTGATACATTCCTACTCCTATAGATTTTGGATCAATCTTAACTAACTCTGCTAAAGGATCTTGAATTCTTCTTCCAATTGAAATAGCACCTCTAACTGTTACATCTAAATCAGGAAATTCTTCAACTGCAATTTTAGAAGCTGAATAGATTGATGCTCCCGCTTCATTTCCAATTAGATATTTTACATCACTATCTACAGTTTTTAAAACTTTAGCTACAAAACTTTCTGTCTCTCTCGAAGCAGTTCCATTTCCAATAACAATTATATCTATGTTATATTTTTTTATGAAATCCTTCATTTTTCTTTCAGCATCTTTTAATTGATTCTCATGATGCATTTCTTTTACTAAATAAAACACTGTATTTTCTCTAAAAAATCCATTTTTATCTATAACTGCCACTTTACATCCTGTTCTATAGCCAGGATCCAAAGCTAATATATTTTTTTCATTAAGTGGCGGTTGCATTAAAAGATTTTTTAAATTCTCTTTAAATACTACAATAGCCTCATCTTCTGCTTTTTCTGTTAGAATATTTCTAACTTCTCTTTCAATAGAAGGTAAAATCAATCTATCTAAAGCATCAACTATAATTTCTTTGTGTAAAAAGTTTAACTCTTTATTTTTAAAATCTTTTAATAAATATCTTTCTACACTCTCTCTATCTTTTTCTTCAAAATTTAAAGAAATTGTTAATACTCCCTCATTTTCTCCTCTATTTAAAGCTAAAATTCTGTGAGATAAAGCTTTTTTTACAGGTTCAGTATATTCATAGTAATCTTTATATATCTGTTTTGTATCAAGCTCTTCTGCTTTTTTACTTTTCTTAGCAATTATAATAGCTTTTTTCAGCATATCCTCTCTTAATCTTTCTCTGTACTCTAATGTCTCTGAAAGATTTTGAGCTACAATTAATTTTGCTCCTTCAATAGCTTTTTCTACATTCTCTACTTCTTCATTTACAAATGCTAAACTTTCCTTCTCAAGTTCAGCTAAAGTTTTTAATTGATAGATTTTTTCAGCTAATGGCTCTAATCCTTGCTCTTTTGCTACGTCCGCTTTTGTTTTTCTTTTTTTCTTATAAGGAAAATATAAGTCTTCTACCATTTGAAGCTTTTCAGCTAAAAGTATTTGATTTTTTAACTCATCTGTTAATTTTCCTTGCTCTTCAATTAATCTAATAACCTCTTCTTTTCTTATTTCTAAGTTTCTTAAGTAAGTTATTAACTCTGATATTTTTAAAATATTTGTTTCATCTAAATTTTCAGTAACTTCTTTTCTATATCTTGCTATAAATGGTACTGTTGACCCCTCGTCCAAAAGTTTTATTGTATTTGTAACTTGCTCAACTTTTAATCCCATTTCTTTTGCAATTCTATTAAAGAGTGTATCCATTAATCCATCTCCTTTTCATAGTTGAATTTACCTTGTATTATACCACATTTTAATAATCAATGTCTAACACAAACAGAAAAAAAGGTGCCTTTACAGGCACCTAAATTCTTACAATTAGTTTTTCTTTGCAGCTTCGAACTTTGCCCAAACTCCAGCTTTGTCTAATAATGACTTAACTGTTCTTGTAGGTTGTGCTCCGTTCATAAGGAATTTTACAATTTCCTCTTCTTTAAGAGTTACTTTTCCTTCTTCTAATGGATAGTAGTTTCCTAAGTAAGCTACTGCCTTTCCATCTCTTCTTGATAAAGCTTCCATTGCAGCTATTCTGTATACAGGTCTCTTTTTGCTTCCCATTCTAGTTAATCTTAATTTTAACATCTAAAATCACTTCTCCTTTTATATTTCTATTTTTTTATTTTTGGTATTGCCTCTATTTTTCTCTATTTAAAATGGAAACTTCATTCCACCTTTTCTTCCACCCATTCCAGGAAGTTGTGGGAACTTTCCAGTTGAGAACATTTTCATCATTTCTCTCATCTGTTCAAATTGTTTCAGTAGTTTATTTATATCAGCAACTTCTGTTCCACTACCTTTTGCAATTCTTAACTTACGACTAGCTTTTAGTATTTCAGGTTTTTTTCTTTCCTCTCTAGTCATTGACTGAATAATAGCCTCAACTTTTTTCATCTCTTTTTCAGCTGGTGCTAAATCTCCAATTTGTCCCATACCAGGAATCATTTTTAATATGTTTCCTAGAGAACCTAATTTTTTTATATTTTGTAATTGTTTTAAGAAATCATCTAAATCAAACTTTTGAGTTCTAATTTTCTCCTCAAGAGACTTAGCATCCTCTTCACCAATTGCTTCTTGTGCTTTCTCAACTAAAGAAACTACATCTCCCATTCCAAGAATTCTTGAAGCTAATCTTTCAGGATGGAATAACTCTAAGTCATCAATTTTTTCTCCAGTTCCAACAAACTTAATAGGCTTTCCTACTACAGATTTAACAGATAGTGCTGCTCCACCTCTAGTATCTCCATCAAATTTTGTAAGCACAACTCCATCAATACTTAATGCATTATTAAATGATTGAGCAAGATTAACTGCATCTTGTCCTATCATTGCATCAACTACCAACAGAATTTCTTGAGGTCTTACAACTTTTTTAACCTCTTTTAACTCTTCCATTAATTTTTCATCTATATGTAATCTTCCGGCAGTATCTATAATTAAATATGTTGCTCCAGCCTCTTTTGCTTTTTCTAAACCTCTTTCACAAATTCCAACAGCATCATTACTTCCAAGTTCAAAGTAAACATCAACACCAACTTGTTGTGCTAAAACCTCTAACTGCTTCATAGCAGCAGGTCTATAAATATCTGCTCCTATTAAGTATGGCTTTTCACCTTGTTTTTTTAAGTATTTTGCTAACTTACCTGCAAAAGTTGTTTTTCCAGCACCTTGAAGTCCTGCAAGCATTACTACTGTAGGATTTTTAGCACTTTTTGTAAGTCTAGAGTTTGTACCACCTAATAACTCTACCAACTCATCATTTACTATTTTTATAAATTGTTGCCCTGGATTAATTCCAGTTAAAACTTCAGCTCCAATAGCTTTCTCTTGAATCTTTGCAACAAAATCTTTAACAACTTTGTAGTTTACATCGGCCTCTAGTAAAGACATTCTAACTTCACGTAAAGCCTCTTTTATATTACTTTCGCTTAGTTTTCCATGACCTCTTACTTTTTTCATTATGTCTTGGAATCTATTTCCTAAATTTTCTAACATGGCCACCCCTACTAAAAGTTTTTTTCGATTATTTCATCCAGTTTTTTAATTGTGAAATCTTTTTTCAGCTCTTTTAACTGCGATAGTAATTCTAAATCTCTTTTATGAAATCCTATCTTTTCTTCATAATCTCTCAAAATTTTTATTCCTCTTCTTATGTTATCATAGACAGCTTGTCTACTTACATTATACTTCTTTCCAATCTCTGTAAGAGACAGGTCTTCCTCGAAGTGCTCTAACAAATATTCTTTTTGTCTATCACTTAAAAGATTTCTATAATAGTCAAGCAGAATAGAGACTTCTAACATCTCATTCAATTCCATAATATCACCAACATATTATATCCATATTTATATTTTTTGTCAAGCATTTTTTCTTTACAAAACTTTAAGTTTTTTACCTTTACTATTCTATGATATAATTAATTTATATCAAACTTTCGAGGTGATTTAATGAATTTAAAAACACATATTAAAAATATAATTCTTGAAATAAACAGCGACAATAACTTAATCTCTGATGAAGTTATTGAAAATACACCTGAACGAATTGAAACTTTTTATAAAGAAATTTTTTCAGGTCTTCATTTAAATCCTTATGACTTTTTAAAAAGAACATTTCCAATACAAAATAATGATTTAGTCATTGAAAAAAATATTTCTTTTTATTCTATGTGCGAACATCATTTTTTACCTTTTTTTGGTAAAATTTCTATTGGTTATATTCCTAATAATAAAATTGTTGGTTTTGGAGATATTATAAAAGTTATTGAAGCTTATTCTAAAAGACCACAGCTACAAGAAAGACTTTGTGAAGAAATTGCTGAAACAATCTATAAAGGACTTGAGTGTCAAGGAGTATATATTTTAATGGAAGCTGAACATATGTGTATGACTATGAGAGGAGTAAAATCTATTGGTACTAAAGTTACTACAACATCTTCAAAAGGTATTTTCAACACTAATAATAGTTTAAAAACAGAATTTTTAACTTTAGTTAAAAATTAGAGGGAGAATTTAATGGATAAAATATATATTAAAAATTTAGAATTTATAGGAAATCATGGAGTTTTTGCTGAAGAAAAATTTTTACAACAAAAATTTATTATTTCTATTGAAATGGAAACGTGTACCAGAAAAGCTGGTGTTAATGATGATTTAAATCACTCTACGCACTATGGTTTAGTTTCTGATGATGTAGAAAGAGTCTTCTTTTCAAAATCATTTGACTTAATTGAAGCTCTTGCTGAAGCAATCGCTAAAGAGATTCTTATAAAGTATTCTCTTATTAAAAATGTTACAGTTAAAATAAAAAAACCTTGGGCTCCTATTAAAAAACATTTTGATTATGTCGCAGTTGAAATTTCACGTTCTAGAAATATTTCATACCTTTCTATAGGTACAAATATTGGAAATTTAAAATTTAATTTAGATACTGCTATCTCTCATATATCAAACCTTGAAAATACTCAAGTAACTAAAGTTAGTAGTTTCTTAGAAACTGAACCTTTTGGTGACGTTATACAAGATAACTTTTTAAATGCTTGCCTTAAAATTGAAACTCTTTTTACTCCAGAAGAGCTTTTAGAAAAGCTTCTTGAGATTGAAGTTAAAATGGGAAGAGTACGTGAGATAAAGTGGGGTCCTAGAGTTATTGATATAGATATCTTACTTTTTAACAATCTAATTGTTGAAGAAGAAAATTTAGCTATTCCTCATCCTTGGATGTGTGAACGTTCATTTGTTCTAGATCCATTAAATGAAATTGCTCCAAATGTTATTCATCCTTTAGAAAACAAATATATTTCAACATTAAAAAGAATACTTGATAAATCTTTATAGGAGGTTATTATGATTTTTTCATCTCGAGGTAAAACTTTTATTTTAAATAAAGAAACTCTAATTATGGGTATTTTAAATGTTACTCCTGATTCATTTTCTGATGGTGGAAAATTTAATTCTATTGACTTAGCTTTTGAACATGCCAAAACTTTAGTTGCTCAAGGAGCTCATATAATTGATATAGGTGGACAATCAACTCGACCTGGACATGAAGAGGTTGATTTAACAACTGAAATAAATAGAGTTATTCCAATTATTAAAAAAATATCAAAAGAGTTAGATTGTATTATATCTATTGATACTTACAGAGCAGAAGTTGCTAAAGCAGCAATTGAGGCCGGTGCTCACATCATCAACGATGTTTGGGGTCTTCAAAAAGACAATGGTGAAATGGCTCAAATTGCCGCAAAATATAACTGTGTTGTTATTGCTATGCATAATCAAAATTCAAAAATTTATGAAGAGGATATTATTCTTTCTATGAAAAAATTCTTTAAAAAAACTTTTGAAATTGCAGAAAAAAATGGACTTAATCCAAATAAAATTATAATCGATCCTGGAATTGGATTTGGAAAAGGTTATAATGAAAATATTGAGGTTTTAAATCGTTTAAAAGAGCTTACTTTTATTGCTCCTATTTTATTAGGTGTTTCAAAAAAAGGTTTCATAGGAAAAGATTTAAATCTTAATCCTAACGATAGAGTCGAAGGAACTATTGCTGTTAACACATTAGGTATCCTTAACGGAGCAAAAATAATTCGTGTTCATAATGTTTTAGAACATAAAAAAGCTCTATCTATTATTGATAAAATTATCTATTATTCTAAAAATAATTAAACTTAGGAGAGCCTCATCGCTCTCCTAATAATTTATTTAATAATTATAAAAATAACTTCCACCTATGAACTCTTTTAATATAGATTCATCTGGTACGTATCTATCTGAAATTGTTGTAAAATAACTTAATAATCTTAAAAGTTTTCTAGCCTCATCATAGTGTGGACTCCCCATCTTTATTTTAATTAACTCTCTCTCCACAGCTGGTTTTAAGACACCTATTTCATAGGCTAAACTCGTATCAAATATAACATCCGCATTTTCTTGGTATGGGAATATATTTTTGCTTTCACCTTTTCTAACTCTACTCCACATCTCTAAAGTTTCTTCTGCATCAAAATTTCTTGAAATACTGTCTCTAACTATTCTTCTCATTTTTCTTACAATACTAGTTTTTATTCTATTATGAGCATCTATATTCAATTGAGTTAAACAACTGATATAAATTTTAAAAATATGACTTTGAGAAATTCCCTCAATTAAACTATTATTTAAACCATGTATTCCCTCTAAAATTATAATTGTATTTTTTGATATTTTTACTATTTCCCCTTTTTCTTTTCTTTGACCACTTGTAAAATCATATTTTGGAATCTCTACTTCTCTTTCAAGCATTAAATCTCTCAAATTTTTATTTAAAAGTTCTATATCAAGGGCTTTTATTGTCTCAAAATCCTTTTTTCCATTTTCATCAATAGGGATTTGATCTCGATTTACGTAATAATCATCTAAAGATATCATTAATGGCCTTATTTCAGATGCCATTAAATGTAATTTTAACCGATTACTAAAAGTTGTTTTTCCTGATGAACTTGGACCAGCTATCGTAACTATTTTTATCTCTCTATCCTCTAATATCTTTTCAGTTATATTAGTTATTTTTTTATCATGAAGAGTTTCATTAACTCTAATTAATTCTATTATATCTCCTTGTAGATTAATCCTGTTTAAACTTCCAACACATGATACTTCCATTATATCATTCCACTTAGAACTTTCTTTATATACTTTAGCTAATTTTCGATCATCAATCATTGGTGGAATTTGAATAACTCCATTTATCTCTTTTGGTGTTTTAAATATAAATCCCTCATCATATGGATATATTTCAAATAAATCTACATATTCCGTATTTTCATATAATTCTTCTATAAAATAAGTTCTATAATTTTCTAATTCATATACGAAAAAAGAGATTATTCCTGTAGTTTCTAAAAGCTCTTTCAAATCCTCACGAATATTTTCTAAATGTTTTTCTGTTATCTCCTCTGAAGTAAATTGAATTTTTTTTATAACTTTTTTTTCTGCTACTATTTCACTCATTCTCTTCTCTATTTTTTTTATCTCTTCTTCTGTAATATATTTTTTTTCATTTATAGTTACATAGACACCATTATTTAAAGAGTTTCTAAATACTACTTGAAATGCTGGATAAATATCATTAATTGCTTTTAATAAAACTAATTTTGATGTTAAATGATATTTTCTACTTTTAAATTTTTCCATAAAATTCCTCCTTTATAAAAATAACTCTAAATTAGTATTTAGCCTAATTTAGAGTTATCCTTTTTATTCTTCTATTTTTTTCTCTTCTTTTCCTATCAAATGACATGCATAGAAATGTCCTGGTGATATCTCTCTTAAAACTGGTGTTGAATTTCCACATTCAGGAATTGCCATACTACATCTTTTTCTAAATCTACATCCTACTCCTGGATTAATTGGTGACGTTATCTCTCCCTTTAATCTCTCTCTACTCATCTTATGTTTTATACTTGGAATAGGTATTGCTGATAATAAAGCCTTTGTATATGGGTGTACTGGATTTTTAAATAGCTCTTTTGCTGGTGCTTTTTCTACAAGTTCTCCTAAGTACATTACTGCTATATCATCAGAAAAATGTTTTACAACTGATAAATCATGAGTTATAAACATATATGTCAAACCAAATTCCTCTTGTAAATCTTTCATAAGGTTTAATACTTGCGCTTGAATAGAAACATCTAAGGCTGAAACCGGCTCATCACAAACTATAAATTTAGGATTTAATGCCAATGCTCTAGCTATACCAATTCTTTGTCTTCTTCCACCATCTAATTCATGAGGATATGTATTAGTTAATCTTTCACTAAGTCCTACTGTTTCCATCAACTTAGCTACTTTCTCTTGTAACTCCTCTTTATTTTTACATTTTTTATGAATTATTAATGGTTCTGCTATTATTTCACTTATAGTCATTCTTGGATTTAAAGAAGCATATGGATCTTGGAAAATAATTTGCATCTCTTCTCTTAGTTTAACCATCTCTGCTTTTCCATAATCTCTTATATTTTTTCCTTCAAAAATTATTTCTCCATCAGTTGCTTCAAGAAGTCTTAAAACTACTCTTCCAGTAGTAGATTTTCCACATCCTGATTCTCCAACAACTCCTAAAGTTTTTCCTCTTTCTATTGAAAAAGTAACTCCATCTACAGCATGTAAAAGTCCTTTTGGAGTATTAAAATATTTTTTTAAGTTTCTTACCTCTAGTATTTTATCTGCCATTTCTTCCCTCCTGTAGCTCTGGTACATTTATTACCCCTTCGTAAGCCAAACATTTTACTTTATGTCCATTCTCAATAGATGTTCTTGGACTTCTTTTTGAACATTCCTCTTGTGCATATGGACATCTAGGATGGAATCTACATCCAGATGGTAAGTCTGTAGGATCTGGCATTAATCCTTTTATAGGTTTTAATCTAGTTACATCTTCATCTAAACTAGGTATTGAATCAAATAGTCCATGTGTATATGGATGCTTTGGTTTTTCAAATATGTCATACAGTGTTCCAGATTCTATAATTTCTCCCGCATACATTATTGCTACCTTATCACATACTTGTGCAACTACTCCTAAATCATGAGTTATTAGTAACATTGACGTTCTTAATTTCTCTTTTAAATCGTTCATTAAATCTAAAACTTGAGCTTGGATTGTTACATCTAAAGCTGTTGTTGGTTCATCTGCAATCAATAATTTTGGATTACACGCTAATGCTATAGCTATTACAACTCTTTGCTTCATTCCACCAGAAAATTGATGTGGATAATCATTTAATCTATTTCCTGGAATTCCAACTAATTCTAGCATTTCACTTGCTTTTTCCATAGCATCTTTTGTTGATAACTTTTCATGAATTTGTATTACTTCTGCAATTTGATCTCCTACAGTTAATACTGGATTTAAAGATGTCATCGGATCTTGGAAGATCATACTTATTTGTCTTCCTCTTATTGCTCTCATATCCTCTTCTGAAATAGTCAATAAATTTCTTCCCTGAAAATTAATCTCACCAGATACAATTTTTCCAGGTGGATTTGGAACTAATCTCATTATTCCTAACGCTGTAGTCGTTTTACCTGCACCTGTTTCTCCAACTAATCCTAATGTTTCTCCCTCTGCTAATTCTATCTCTAAATCTGTTACTGCCATAACTTTTTCATCATTTGCTTCATAATTTATAGATAAATTTTTTATATTTAATAGTTTTTCCATTTACGTCCATCTCCCCACTGTAATTATTGTTTTAATCTTGGATCTAATGCATCTCTTAGACCATCCCCTAAAAGATTTAAAGATAGTATTGTTATCATTATTGATACACCTGGGAATGTTGTTACCCACCATGCATATCTAAGATATTGTCTTCCTCCAGATAACATTGATCCCCATTCAGGAGCAGGGGGCTGAATTCCCAATCCAATAAAGCTTAATCCCGCCGTTGATAATATGGCACCTGCAACACCTAATGTCCCTTGTACAATTACTGGTGCTAGCGAGTTCGGAATAATATGTCTACATATTATTCTTGCATCATTTGCTCCAATTGCTCTTGCTGCTTCAATAAACTCTTGATCTCTTATCGATAATACCGAAGCTCTTACTATTCTAGCATATCTTGGAACAGATGATATACTTACTGCAATCATTAGATTTAAAAGATTAGGACCTAATGCTGATACGATAGCTATAGCAAGAAGTATACTCGGTACAGCTAAAAATATATCCATTATTCTCATTATTATATTATCTAATTTTCCACCATAATATCCCGCTACAGCTCCTAAGAAGCCTCCAATTGCTATTGCTATACCTACTGCTAATATACCAACTTTTAAAGATACTCTAGCACCGTGAACTAATCTAGCAAATATATCTCTTCCAAATTCATCAGTTCCTAACCAATGTTGTGCTGAAGGTGGTTTCAATCTCATTCTTAAATTTTGCTTAATTACAACTTGATCATAATTTGCAATTTGGTCTGCAAATATTGCAAGTAAAACTATTATTGTTATTATTATTAAACCTAATAGGGCCATCTTATTTCTCTTTAGATTTTTCCATAATTCTGCCCATTGGCTTCTTTTTTTCCCCACATTTTCATTTTTTATAGTAGCCACTTTTATTCACCCCTTTATTTGTATTGCGATTTTATTCTTGGATCAACATAAGCATATAGTATATCTACTGCTAGATTTACAACACTAAATGTCACTGCCAAGAAAATTACTGATGCTAAAACTGTTGGCGTGTCTTTTTGTCTAATGGCATCTACCATCATTCTTCCTACACCTGGCCATGAGTAAACTGATTCTGTTAAAACCGCTCCACCTAAAAGTCCTCCAAATTGTAATCCCACTACTGTTATTACTGGAATTAAAGCATTTTTTAAAGCATGTTTATTTATAACAACTTTTTCTGCTACTCCTTTAGCTCTTGCTGTTCTTATATAATCTTGTCTTATAACCTCTAACATAGAAGAACGAGTCATACGAGTAATTATGGCTGCTGATCCCACTCCTAAGGTTACGGATGGAAGTATCAAACTTTTTAATCCATCAAATCCTCCAGAAGGTAACCATCTCAAATTAACTGAGAATGTTAAAATTAACATTAATCCAAGCCAGAAAACGGGCATTGATACTCCTAATAAAGCTCCTATCATACTAACACTATCAATTAATGTATATTGTCTTGTTGCCGATATAATCCCTAGTGGGATTCCAATGCAAACAGCTATAATTATTCCTAAAACTGCTAATATTAATGTATTTGGAAATCTTGAAAAAATTTCTCCAAACACTTCTCTTCCTGTTGTATAAGATTGTCCAAAATTTCCAACTACTGCATTTTTTACAAATCTTAGATATTGAACAATAAAAGGGTCATTTAATCCCATTTCTAATCTTAATTGTGCCACGGCCTCTTTAGGAGCACTTTCTCCTAGGATAAGTTGAGCTGGATCTCCTGGTGTAAATGACATTATTGTAAATACTAAGAATGAAACTCCTAGTAATACAGGTATTAACAATAGTATTCTCTTTACTACATATTTGTACATTGTGTAGCCCCCTTTATTTGCTTTATACTAGAAAGGAAACCATTTAGGTTTCCTTTCTAAAATTTAAATATTTTACTTTGTTTTATAAGTCCCATAAACTTTATGGTGTCCTGCAGGATGCATCTTGAATCCTTGTACAGTTTTTTGTTCTCCTACATTTTGTGTTGGATAAACTAATGTTAACACTGGAACTTCCTCTTGTACTATATCTTGAATTTCATAGTAATAAGTTTTTCTCTCTTCTGGATTAACACTACTTCTTCCTTTTACTAATAACTCGTCAACTTTTGGATTTGAATAGAATGATCTATTACCTGCTCCACCTTTATTTGCTGAGTTAAATAGTGGATCTAATCCATAGTCAGCATCTCCTGTTACAGAAACCCAACCTAATATATATAAATCATGATCTCCTCTAGCTGTTCCATCTAAAAATGCTCCCCACTCAAGAGTTTCTATTGTTACATCAATTCCAACTTGTTTTAATTGATCCTGAGCTATAACAGCTATATCTCTTCTAATCGGATTATCATTTATCCATAACTTTAATTTTAATCCTTTATCATATCCAGCTTCTTTTAATAACTCTTTTGCTTTTTCTGGATTATATTCATATGCTTTTGCATTGGGATTATATCCAAAAACTTTTGGTCCTATTGACGAATTAGCTGTTTGAGCTGATCCTTGATACACCGCATCTGCTATATCTTGAGTATTTAAAGCATAAGCTATTGCTTGTCTTACTTTTTTATCTTTTAACGAATCTTTTTCCATATTAAATCCTAAATATGTTGTAGATAAAGATGGTTCCTCAATTAATTCTAATCTTTCATTATCTCTAACCATATTTTTATCTACAGGATCAATATCAAAAGCTATATCTACCTCTCCTGTTTCTAATCCTATCGTTCTATTTGTTCCTTCAACAATACTTCTAAAGATAACCTTATCTGTTGGAGCCTTTCCTAAATAATAGTCTGGATTAACTTCCAATGTTATTCTATCCCCTGCTTGCCAATCAACAAACTTATATGGCCCTGTTCCTACTGGATGTTGTCCATAAGCCCCACCAGCTTTTTCTACAGCTTCTTTATTTAAAATTCCTGATGCATTATGAGATAAATGACTTAATAGTGGACCAAAAGGAGTCGATGTTTTTACTCTTACAGTATAGTCATCTACAACTTCTACAGAATCAACTGCTTTTATTATATGAGATACTTGAGGTGATGCTTTCATTCTATCTAAAGAAAATTTAACATCGTTTGCTGTTAATTCTTTTCCATTATGAAATTTTACACCTTTTCTCAATTTAAACTCTGTTGTCTTATCATCCACTTGAGTCCAACTTTCAGCTAATCCAGGAACTATATTCATATTAGTATCTTGTTTCACCAAAGTATCGTATATTTGCCCAGATACTTTTGCTGATGGTGCATCATTTGTTGCATGTATATCTAATGTCTTAGCGTCTGCTCCATTAGCTATAACTAGGGTATTCTTGTCAGCTCTTGCCTCTAAATTCATTCCTAAAAAAATTGCTAAAGTACTTAATAAAAGTATTTTTTTCTTCATTTTTCCCCCCTGCATTTCTATTTTATTTTTCAATAATTTAATATTGTTAATAAAATATAACCTTTTATATCGTACAAATCAAATTTATTTAATGAATATGTTCTATTTAAAAAATAAATTTTTTTTATTATTACTAAAAAAAGAAAAAATATTTTTATTTTGTTCTTTTTTTCAGTATTGATTTATTTAATTACACCTGTTATAATATTAAAAACAAATATTTTGGAGGAATAAAATGAAAAAAATATTTTTATTAATTACACTTATATTTAGTACCTTAACTTTTTCAAAAGAAGAGAATATTCAAGGTAAATGGATTACTGAGAAAGCTAAAAATGGAAACCAAATCATAGTAGAGTTTGAAAAAATAGACAATAGATATTTTGGAAAGATCATACAGTTAACTATCCCAATTTATGAGAAAGGTCATAAGTTAGAAGGAAAAACAAAACTTGATTTAGCTAATCCTGATGAAAAACTTAAAACAAGATCATTAGTTGGCATAAATTTCGTTAGTGATTTCACATACAACCCTGAAAAAGACCGTTTTGAAAATGGGTTTATTTATAATCCAGAAAATGGAAAAACTTACTACTGTTCTATCTCTTTTAAAGACCCAAATACCCTTATAGTAAAAGGAAGTCTTGATAAATCAGGCTTTATTGGATCTAAACAAATATGGTCAAAAATTAAATAATTATAAATAAAACCTCCTAAATATTTAGGAGGTTTTATTTTCTATATGACTAAATTTAATTAAGGTGGCTAATTTTATTTTGCTTTTTTCTCAGATTTTTCTTCGCTTTTCTTTTGCATAGCTAAGTACTTTTCTGGACCATAATAAGCTCTTAAGTACATCTCTTTTAAATCACTCATTAATGGATATCTTGGATTTGCTCCAGTACATTGGTCATCAAATGCATCTTCAACCATTTGATCTAATTTAGATAAGAACTCCTGCTCTGAAATTCCGTATTCTGCTATTGTTGATTTTATTCCAATCTCAGTTTTTAATTCTGATATTTTCTTTCTTAATATTTTAGCTTTCTCTTCTGGAGTTTCATTTCCTTTTGTAAATCCTAAGTAGTCAGCTAATTTTGCATAACACTCTTTTGCATGTGGATATTTATATTGTGCAAATCCTGCCATTTTAAATGGTCTATCTGTTGCATTAAATCTAATTACTTCATCAAGTAATAATGCATTTGCTACTCCATGAGGTAAGTGGAATGCTGCTCCTAATTTATGAGCCATTGAGTGACATATTCCTAAGAATGCATTCGAGAATGCCATTCCAGCCATACAAGATGCATTTGCCATTTTTTCTTTAGCTTTAACTGCTAATGCTCCACCTTTAACTGATTCAGGAAGATATTTAAATGTTAATCTAGTTGCCTCTAATGCTAATGGATTAGTAAACTCTGATGCCATTATAGATACATATGCTTCAATAGCATGAGTTACTACGTCTATTCCTGATGCTGCTGTTAAACCAGCTGGCATTGATAACATTAATTGAGGATCTACTACTGCTACATTTGGTGTAATTTCATAGTCAGCTAATGGATATTTTACTCCTGTCGTATCATCTGTTATAACAGCAAATGGAGTTACTTCTGATCCTGTTCCTGCTGAAGTTGCAACTGCCCAGAACTCTGC
Source organism: uncultured Cetobacterium sp. (assembly GCF_947038635.1). GTDB lineage: Bacteria > Fusobacteriota > Fusobacteriia > Fusobacteriales > Fusobacteriaceae > Cetobacterium_A. The sequence continues at coordinate 35,101 of NZ_CAMQXC010000003.1, forward strand.
TTTTTCTCCCATTTTAGGGAATTTAACTATTCTTTTTCTGATATCCATAAATGTCATAGCTAAATCTTTAAAGTTTACTTTTGGATGCTCATACATAACCCACATAATTTTAGCCGCGTCCATTGCTGAACCACCACCTAAAGCTATGATTACATCTGGATTATAGTTTCTCATTAATTCTGCACCTTTTTCAACTACACTTAAAGTTGGATCCGCTTGTACATCTGAGAATACTCTAAAATCTACTCCAATATTTTCTAAAACTGTTGTTATATGATCTGTATATCCTAAAGAAGCTAATTGTTGATCTGTTACAATTACAGCTTTTTTCTTTCCTTTTAATTCTTCTAAAGCCACTGGAAGAGATCCGAATTTGAAGTATACTCTTTCAGGAATTCTAAACCATAGCATATTTTCTCTCCTTTTAGCAACTGTCTTTATGTTTATTAAATGCTTAACTCCAACATTTTCAGAAACAGCGTTTCCTCCCCATGATCCACATCCAAGTGTTAATGATGGTGCTAGTTTAAAGTTAAATACATCTCCGATAGCTCCTTGAGCTGCTGGCATATTAATTAATGTTCTTCCTGTTTTCATTGTTTTTCCAAATAAATCAATTTTATCTTTTGCAACTAATTCATCTGCATATAAAACTGATGTATGTCCCATTCCACCAAGCTCTATTAATCTATCAGCTTTCTTTAAAGCGTCTTCAAAATTCTTAGCTTTGTACATTGCTAATACTGGTGATAATTTCTCGTGTGAAAATGCTTCTTCTAACTCAACTGATTCAACTTCTCCTATAATAACTTTTGTATTTTCTGGAACAGTTACTCCAGCCATTTGAGCTATTTTATAAGCTGATTGTCCTACGATATCTCCGTTTAAATGTCCATCTATTACTATTGTTTTTCTTACTTTATCTACTTCGTCACCTTTTAAGATATAAGCATTTCTTGCTGTAAATTCCTCTTTTACTTTATCATAAATTGAAGCTGGAATTATTACTGCTTGCTCAGAAGCACAGATAACTCCATTATCAAAAGTTTTTGATAATAAAATTGAGTTTACTGCCATTTTTATGTGTGCTGTTTCATCTATTATTACTGGTGTATTTCCAGCTCCTACTCCAATTGCAGGTGTTCCTGATGAGTAAGCAGCTTTAACCATTCCTGGTCCTCCAGTTGCTAATATTAAATCTGCCATTTTCATAAGATCATTAGATGCTTGAACTGATGGCTCAGCAATCCATCCTATTATATCTTTTGGAGCTCCAGCCTTCACTGCTGCTTCTAAAACTATTTTAGCTGCTTCTATTGTTGCATTTTTTGCTCTTGGGTGTGGAGAAAAAATAATTCCATTTCTTGTTTTTAAAGCTAATAATGCTTTAAATATTGCTGTTGATGTTGGGTTAGTAGTTGGAACGATTCCAGCTATAACTCCAATTGGTTCAGCTATTTTTTCAACTCCATAAGCTGCGTCAATTTCTATTGTTCCACAAGTTTTTGTATCCTTATATGAATTATATATATATTCTGAAGCAAAGTGATTTTTTATAACTTTATCTTCAACAATTCCCATTCCAGTTTCTTCAACTGCCATTTTAGCTAATTTTATTCTAGCATTATTTGCAGCTAATGAAGCTTCTCTAAAAATTTCATCAACTTGTTCTTGAGTAAATTTAGAATATTCTTTTTGTGCTAATCTTACTTTTTCTATTGTATTTATTAGTGTCATAAACATCACTCCTGTGTGAATTTTTATTTTTATAATGCTAGTATACTTGTGTTTTAGTGTTTTTTAAAATTTTTTTTCGATAATTTTTCTAATTTTTAACCATCAATTTTTGATCATTTTATTTTTTTAGACTCGTTATTCAATTTTTTGTTACTTTTATTAGATTTTTTTACTTTATTGAGGTATATTCTATTAAGCTTTATTTTTGTAGGGGAGATGATTACTTTTATGAACGAAACTCATTTAAAAAATATATCTTTAAAAAATTTAGATTTATCTGATAATTTCAAAAATTTTTTAATAAATAATTTGAATTTTGATCAATTAATAGCCGTAATAAATTTAAATGGCCATTTTTTAATTATAGCAGGAGCAGGTTCTGGAAAAACAAGAACCATTATATACAGAGCTTTTCTTTTAATTGAATTAAAAGTTCCTTCTAAAAATATTCTGATTCTAACTTTTACCAGAAAAGCTATTAATGAAATAAAAATAAGGATTAACTCTTTTTTACCCGATTCAAATATTTGTATTGAAACTTTTCATTCTTTAGCATATAAATATCTAAAAAAATATAGCCAAAATAAATATTTTAAAATTCTTACTGTTGATGATGCTTTAATTTTAGCTAAAAAAACTTCTCTTTATGAAGAACTTTTAAAAATATTTTCTAAGGATATTTTAATAAAAATTATCTCTCTAACATCATCCTCTCTTTTAAAAGAATACTATTTTAAAAAGCTAGATGAAAAATCAAAAACTTTAGTTATAAATTTTTTTAATAATTTTGAAATATTAAAAAAAACAGAGAATTTCTATTCTTTTAATGATTTACTTCTTCAATTTTATAAATTATTAAATCTTAATTTAATTACTAACAATTTTCAATATATTATGATTGATGAATATCAAGATACTGATAATTTACAAGTTGATATTTTAAAATTACTAGCTAAAAATTCTAATCTCATGGTTGTAGGAGATGATTATCAAAGTATTTATGGTTTTAAAGGAACTTCCATGGAAAATATCCTAAATTTTTCCAATGAATTTTCCAATGTTAAAACTATTATTTTAAAAGAGAATTATCGAAGTACCTACCCTATTTTAAATTTATCAAATGAATTTTCTAAAAAATTAAAGTATTGTTTCAGAAAATCACTTATAACTAAAGATACATCCTTAAAAAAACCTAACTTAAATATTTTTAAAAACCATTTTAATGAAATTTCATTTATTTTTGAAAAAGTAAAAAATATTTTAGATTTAAATCCAAATGCTACAATTGGAATTCTTTTTAGAAATTTTATCTATATGGAAGAGTTTATCAAATTCTTTGAATCTTCTAATACTAAATTTAACATTGCTTCTAATCCATTTTTAGAAAATATTTTTAAAAATAAATTTTATAATACAAATACAACTCTCACATTTTCAACTATTCATAGTTCTAAAGGATTAGAATGGGATTATGTCTTTATTCCTCTTCTTTTAGAAGGTATCATTCCAAGTTCAATAGGTGATGCTCTAAATCTAGAAGAGGAAAAAAGACTTTTTTATGTAGCTTTAACTCGAGCTAAAAAAGAACTTTTTTTGTCTTATCCTTTATCTTTCTATAGTGACTTTGGACTATTTAAAACTCCATCTCAATTTATAGAAAATATTAATTCTAGTTTTTTTAATATAAAAAGAGGATAGTTTAAAGAACTATCCTCTTTTAAAATCAATTATAAACTTTTCTATTCCTATACTCTCTTCTATTCCACCATTTTTTATTAAAAACTCAACATTTAATAATTTTTCTAGTTTTTTTAATAAAAATTGTTCATTAAATAAAGACATGTATTTTAATTTTAAAAAAATAGGATACTCTCTAATATAACCTCTATTATTCTTAAAATATTTTTTTAATTTTTCATATGTATTTCCTTTAAAATCATTATATGAAATATTTTCTCTTAATTCTCCACTTTTCTTTAACCCTACTAATTTTAAAGCTAAACTTAACTCTTCTGAAATTAAATACAAAAATAACATATACTCTTTACTTTTCTTTAAATAATCTAATAACACTTCCATATTATCTTCAATCATAAAGTCTTCTACTAATTTTTTTAAATTATACTCATCACTTACTGATAAAATAGGTAGAATTTTTTCTAATATAAATGTTTTTCCATTTAAGAAATTTTTTATTTTTTCTACTTCATTTTTTACCTTAAAGAAATCATCTCCCAAAATCTCCGCTAATTTTTCAGCTTCATACTCAGATATTTCCAACTCTTTCTCTATAAAAAAATGTATTCCTTTTTTCTCTAAAGCTTTTCTTGCTGTAATTACTTTTCCTAATTTTTCTGCATTTGTTAAAACCTTTTTTCCAACCTCATTTATTGCTTTACCGTAATCATTTAACTCTTCTTCATAAACAACTACAACCTCTTTTTTCGTTAGATCATACTCTCCAACTATTTTTAATAGTTGATCTAGCTTTTTACTCTTTTCAGCTCTTTTTAAAACTACTAACTCCTTTGGAACAAACATAGAGTTTATTGAAATACTTTCTAAAAAGCTATCTTCCTCACTTTGAGAAGCATCATATACTTTCATTGGAATATTAGGATTTGACTTTTTTATTTTTTCCATTAACTCTTCATATTTTAATGGAAGTGGAGTGTCTCCGTAAACAAAATAAAACATATCTATCTCCCTTTTCTTTTTTTATATATTATAACACAAAAAATAAAAGAGAGTATATGTACTCTCTTTTTATTCTTTAATTTTTTTTACTTAAAATTTTAGAGGCATTTAAAACAGCTAATACTGATACTCCTACGTCTGCAAAAATAGCTAACCATAGATTTGCAATTCCAAGAACTCCTAAAATCATAACTACTACTTTTACACCTAAAGCAAATCCTACGTTTTCTAAAACAACTTGATTATTTCTTTTTCCTAAGTGTAAAGCTTCTATTATTTTATAAGGATCATCATTCATTAAAACTATATCTGAACTTTCTATTGCAATATCACTTCCTAATTTCCCCATAGAAATTCCTATATCGGCCATTGCCAATACTGGTGCATCGTTTATTCCATCGCCTACAAATATTGTTCCTTTTTTACTTTTACTTTTTATCTCTTCTAATTTACTAACTTTATCTTGAGGAAGAAGATTTGTACACACTTTATCTTCATCAATTCCTAATATTTCTCCTATATGTTTACCCGTTTTTTTATTATCTCCAGTTAACATATATACATCAATACCTTGTGCTTTCAATTCATCTATTGTTCTTCTAGAGTTTTCTTTTATTTCATCTTCTACAAAAATTCTACCCACAAACTCTGAGTCTACAGCAACATAAACTACTGTTCCAAAAGCTTCTGGCAATTCAACGCTGATATTATGACTCTCTAAAAATTTTCTACTTCCTACTAGAATCTCTTTTCCAGAGTAAAGAGCATTAACTCCGTATCCTGCTTTCTCATTATGCCCCTGTATATCCCATTCTGAAACTTCTACATCTCCATAATTTAATATAGCTTTTCCTATAGGATGATTTGAATAAAACTCACCTGCTTTAGCGTACTCCATTAGATGTTTTTCTGATCCATTTATAACTTCAACCTTTGTTACTTTAAAACTTCCCTTTGTTAAAGTCCCTGTTTTATCAAATACAACTGTATCTATATTTTTTAATCTTTCTAAATAATTTCCACCTTTTATCAATATTCCATCTTTTGATCCTTTTCCAATAGAACTAAAGAATGTAAGAGGTACTGATAAAACTAATGCACATGGACAAGATATTACTAAAAATATAAGAGCTCTACTAAACCATAATTTAAAATTACCATCATAAAATACAGGTACTCCAATACTTATTAAAATAGCCATAAATACAACTATCGGTGTATAATATCTTGCAAATTTTGTTATAAATTTTTCAGCGTGAGCTTTTTTACTTCCTGCACTTTGAACCATATCTATTATTCTACTAACAGTTGATTGAGAGTATAATTTTGTAACTTTTACTTCAATAGTTCCATTTATATTTATAGATCCGCTTAATATTTCACTCCCTGCCTCACCTATTACAGGAACTGACTCTCCTGTTAAAGCTGATTTATCTAGTGTTGTTGTCCCTGACACTATAATACCATCTAATGGGACTCTTTCTCCTGGTTTTACAACTAATATATCTCCCACTTTTACTTTTGAAGGATTCATCATTTCTATAACACCATTTTTATCTTTTACATTTGCAAATTCTGGCTTTATACTCATCAATTTTTCTATAGATTTTTTTGAGTTATTAACTGCCATATCTTGAAAAAATTCTCCTATTTTATAGAAAATCATAACACCAGCAGCCTCTCCAAAATCACCTAAAGCTAAAGCTCCAACTGTAGCTATACTCATTAAGAAATTCTCATCTAAAAATTTTCCTCTTTTTATATTTTTTAAAGCATTTAATAAGATATCATATCCTGATAACCCGTATGCAATAATTAAAATTATATCTTTTTGTAAACTCTTAGGTAATGTTAATCCAACAACGAAAAGTGTAACTCCAACTGTTAAAATAATTACATCTATTTTTGAAATTAATTCATTGCCATGAGAATGATCATGTTCATGAGAATTTTCAATTTCATTTAATTCGACATCATCATTTTTTAATTTTTTAAAATATGTTCCTGGCTCTACTTTATCTGCAATTTTATTTAATTTTTCAATAAGTTCATCTTCATTTACCTCTTCTTTCAGTGTAAACTTCAATTTTTTTGTATAAAAATCAACGTTAACACCTTCTAACTCAGCTAATTTATCCAATTCATATTGAATTTTTGATGCACAACCTCCACAGTGGAGATTTTCAATCTCATACTCTTTTTTCATCATTTCATCTCCTTACATCGATATACCTATACCCCCTATATCTATGATTCTAAAATACCATAATTTACCATTTTTGTCAAAAATTTTTTGAATATTTTTCTCTTACAGAGTATAATATAGATTATTGAAAATAAGGAGTTTAATATGAAATACCTAAAAAATGATATTTTAAATATTTTTAAAGATAGTATTAATAATAATAATTTTATAAAAGGGATTTTTTCAAATCCTACAAAAGAAAGTTCTTATAAAAAAATAAACTTAAAACCTGTTCAAATAAAAGAAGAGTTTTTTATACAATTTGAAAGTTTTGTGGATAATAAAGCTTTTCATAAAAATGAGAACTTAATTGACAGTTTTAAAATTTTAGATGAAATTATTGATACCTTTAAACAAATTTTAATAGTTACATCTAATCAAGAGATTCAAATTTTACAAAATAAAAAAGGTTTTTCTATAAAAAGAAAAAATACTGAAAGTAAAACATTAGAGCTTTCTCATAATAAACAAAAAAATTATATCTTACAAGATAATACACCCATTCCATTCTTAATTAGACTTGGAGTTATGTCTGAAGCCGGAAAAGTTAGTAAAGAAAAATTTAATAAATTTAGACAAATAAATAGATATTTAGAATTTATTGAGGATACATTAAAAGAGTTACAAGAAAAAAAACTTGTTGGTAATTCAATGAAGATAATTGATTTCGGATGTGGTAAATCATACTTAACTTTTGCTTTGTATCATTATTTAAAAAACATTAAAAATTTAGATATTGATGTTATAGGTCTAGACTTGAAAGAGGATGTTATTAATCATTGTAATACTATTGCTAAAGATTTGAACTTTAATAATCTTCAATTTTTAAAAGGAGATATTAAAGACTTTGATATTTTTAAAGATGTTGATTTAATATTCTCATTACATGCTTGTAATAATGCTACTGACTACTCAATCCTTAAAGGATTAGAATTAGGTGCTAAAGCTATTTTAGCTGTTCCTTGCTGTCAGTCAGAAATAAATCAAAAAATAGACAAATCTTCTACAACACAATTAAATGGAGTTTTATCACCTTTTGGAAATCATGGTATTTTACAAGAAAGATTTAGTTCTTTAGCTACAGATGCACTAAGAGCTCTTTCTTTAGAACTTTGTGGTTATAATACAAAGGTTATGGAATTTATAGATATGGAGCATACTCCTAAAAATATTCTAATTAAAGCTATTTTAGGTTCTCCTTCAAAAGAAAAATTAGAAGAAAAAAGAAAAGAATATGACAAATACTTAGAGTTTTTAGGTGTTAATCCACTTTTAGATAATTTACTTAAAAATTATTTTAAAAAATAATATATTAGGAGATGATTTTTATGAACAAATTACTGCAAGACAAAATTTTTAGAGAACTTCTAAATTTTCATTCTCAAGGTGATATTTTTGAAGAAAAAGAGATTATAACTCTTGGATGTATGGCTAATGGAAGCACAAAAGAATTACAAAAGAAAATCTTAACAACAATTGATTTACAGACTCTTTTTCAAGATTATTCTCTAAATGAGATAAATGAAAATGCCTCTATTTTAGCAGATAAGGAGCTTATAAAAATTAATCGAGTAACAACTACTACAAATAAAAACTATTTAGAGCTTTTAGAGCCTTTAGTTTCATTAGATGATTTTTTAGATGAAATTTAAAAAATATTAAAACAGATGGTCATAGGCCATCTGTTTTAAGTTTCTAATAAATATAAAAAACCTCCAACTAGCAGAGCTGGAATTACATTATATAAAGTAACTAATAAAGCTGATTTTTTACTTAAGGCTAGTAATGGAAATAATGCATCCCCATCATTACATATTGCATTAGCTACCAAAGCTGAAAATGGAATTCCACCTGATATATATATGGCTGCTAATAATATTTGAGGTCCACACCCTGGTATTAATCCAATTAAAACTGCACCTATTACTACTAAAAAACCTTTATTTTCTAAAAATAACTTTAAACCATCAGTTCCCCCTATATATTTTAACAATAGTTCATATCCAAAAAATGCCACAAAAACCCAACTCACTAAAAATGCCACTTCTTCTGCTGTATGTATCAACGTTTCTTTTACTGACCCTAATTTACTTTCAGTTTTATCAAAATTACTACCCTGTATTCCTTTTCTACTTAGTAAAGTATATAAAATACATAAAATTGTTCCTATACTACCACTTATATTCATATACTCAATTATAAAATGATTTTCATGCGTATGAGCATCTAATAGATGTTCTAATGCAAACGGAAAAGAAACTATTACTAAAAACCAAAATATTTTATACCATATATTATGAGTTATTAAGTATACATATTTAAAATCTGTTCTTCTATGTAAAACTTTATCAACTATATCCCCTTTTTTATGTGCTATATGTTTATGGTGTTTATGTCCACTCTCTTCATTTACATACTCCATCCCTTTTTCCATTTGTTTATTTTTATTTATAACTATATTTTCACCAATTTTAAAATAATCTATAAATAAACCACAAATTAATCCTGTTATTCCACTTATTATCAATACTTTAAAGTATGTAGTTATATCTCCTACAATTAAAATAAAGGCAGCATCTCCCATTGTTGTTATAAAAGCTGCAACCAAGCTACCAAAAGTCACTTTTCCTAAAATATACATTGGAACCACAACTATTGCGCCTCCACAACCTGGAATTAACCCTAATAACGCTGAAAAATAAACTTGATTCTTCTTATCTTTTTCTAATAGTTTTATTATTATTCCATTAAACTTATAATCTATTAAACTAATTAATAATAAAGATATCGATACAAAAACACCAACTTTATAAAAAACCTCCACAGTAACATTATAAAAAAGATAAATCCACTCCATTCTTCCACCTCGTATTACAAATTCTTATTATCTAAACTTGTTATACTTAGTTTTTTTCTTATTCTTTTTTATAAAAAAACCAGTGCTCTCACACTGGTTTTAATTTTACATTCTCTCTAATGTATTTATTCCTAAAAGATTCAATCCTTCTTTCAATACAGCTGCTGTTCTTTCAGCTAATAACAATCTTGAATATAAAGTTTCATCCTCTTGATTTAATATTGGACACGCATTGTAGAAACTATTGAATTTTTTTGATAATTCAAATAAATAATCAGCTATTAAATTTGGTCTACAACTATCTGCAGCTTTTAATATAACTCCTGGGAACTGTGTTAAATGGTGAGCTAAAGTTCTTTCTGTTTTATCAACAAACTTTATTGTAATATCCTCTTTAATATCTTTATTTTGCTCTTTTGCTCTTCTTAAGATAGATTTAATTCTCGCATAAGAATATTGTAAATATGGAGCTGTATTTCCTTCAAAGCTTAGAATTTTATCCCATTCAAAAATAACTGCTGTTTGTCTATTTTGTGATAAATCAGCATATTTTATAGCTCCAGTTCCTACAACTTCTGCTATATTATCTTTTTCTTCTTCTGATAATTCTGGATTTTTTTCATTTACAATTTCATAAGCTCTTCTCTTACCTTCATCTAAAAGTTCCTCTAATCTAATTACATTTCCTTTTCTAGTAGAGAATACTCCATCAGCAAATCTCATTATTCCAAACCAAACATGTTGCTTTTCAACATTCCATCCTAACATATCTGTAATTCTAAAGAATTGTCTAAAGTGATCCTGCTGTCTCTCATCCGTTACATATATTAATTTATTTACATTATAATTAGCTAATCTGAATTTAACAGTTGCTATATCTGAAGTTGCATATAAAAATGCTCCATCTTTCTTTTGAACAATACAAGGGTGTAGCTTCTCTTCCTCTGGGAAAAATACAACTTTTGCACCTTGATCTTCAACTGCTATTTTCTTATTTTCTAACTCTTCAACTACTCCTGGCATTAAATTATGATAAAAAGATTCGCCATAATATGTATCAAAATTTATACCCATTCTATTGTATAGCTTTGCATACTCATCTAGAGAAACTTTTATAAACTCTTGCCATAATCTATAATTTTCCTCATCTCCATCTTGAAGCTTCTTTAATTCTTCTCTAGCTTGATCTTCAAGTTCTGGATTTTCCTCACTCTGTTTTGTAAACTCAACATAAACTCTTTCTAATTCCTCAATAGCATTTTCTTTATAAGCTTCTTGATTAAGCCAGTTTCTATATCCTATTATTAGTTTTCCAAATTGAGTTCCCCAATCTCCAATATGATTATCTGCCACAACATTATAACCTAGATACTTATACATTCTTTTAATTGAATCTCCGATTATAGTTGATCTTAAGTGACCAATATGCATTCTCTTTGCTATATTTGGTGAAGAGTAATCTATTATTACATCTCCTTCTGTATTAAGTCCCTTAAATTCATAACCCTCTTTTGAAATCTTTTTAACTAAATCTCCTAAATATGAATCTTTTAAAAATATATTTAAAAATCCTGGTCCTGCAATCTCTATTTTATCAATTACACTATTTTCAACTATGTTATTTACAACATTCTCAGCAATAGCTCTCGGATTACCACCAATTATTTTAGAATTCATCATAGCAAAATTTGATTGAAAATCTCCAAATTTTTCATTTGTTGCTACAGTTATCTCTATTGGTTTTAATTCTTTATCTGGATAAAGATTATTTACTGTTTCTAATAAAATTATTTCTATTTGTTTTTCAATAGTTAACATTTATTCTCCTTTCATCGTGAAATAAAAAAAAGGACTCGAAAGTCCTAAAAAGAATAACTCCAGTCTACCGCCTTCCTTACGGTTTTGGTCGCCATTTCTTATAAGTGGTAACCAGATATTATCTATACACAGGGTCCGTGAAACAAGGGTTTCCGTGACTTTTCTGAACTATAAATAACAGCGCCAATCCCAATAGCGACCTTAGGCCCAAAACCTCCAGATAATAGCGAGTAGACCAGAAATATTTATTCTTAAGACAATTATATCACTTCTATATTATTTTTTCAATTAAAAAATCCTTATGAATAGTATATTTTTTATAACTAAACTATTTCTGAATTATATGTTGAATCTAAATAAAGCTCTTCTAATTGCTTATCATCAACTTTACTTGGTGCTTCTGTCATTAAACATTGACCTTTATTTGTTTTAGGGAATGGGATTACATCTCTTATTGATTGCTCTTTTAACATTACCATTAACCATCTATCAATACCAAAAGCTAATCCTCCATGTGGTGGTGCTCCATATTTAAATGCATCCACAAAGAATCCAAACTTCTCTTGTGCTTCCTCTTTAGATAAACCTAACTTTTCAAATACTTTGCTTTGAATTTCAGGATTAAATATTCTTATTGATCCTCCACCAATTTCAGATCCATTTAATACTAAGTCGTATGAATTAGTTCTAACTTCATCCATTTCTCCATCTAAGAATAACTGCATATCTTCAGCTTTTATTGAAGTGAATGGGTGATGTTGAGCCTTATATCTTTGCTCCTCTTCATCATATTCGAACATAGGGAAATCTACTACCCATAAGAATTTAAATTCATCATTGTTGATTAATCCTAGCTCTTTTCCTAATTTTAATCTTACAGCACCTAAAGCTCCATACACAACTTTTGCTCTATCTGCCACAATCATTATTACATCTCCAACTTTTGCTTCAGTTCTAGCTATGATTGCATTCATCTCTTCTTCAGTAAAGAACTTAGCTATTGGCGAATTAACTCCCTCTTCTGTTAACTTTATCCAAGCCATTCCTTTTGCACCAAAATATGTTTTTGCATAATCCTCATATTCAGTTAAAATTTTTCTTGAGAATTGCTCCGCAACTCCTGGAGCTACAACTGCTTTAACGATTCCACCAGCTTCCACTGCACTTTTAAAACCTTTGAATCCACAAGTTGCCATTATATCTGTTAAATCTTTTAATTCAACAGCAAATCTTGTATCAGGTTTATCTGAACCAAATCTTTCCATCGCTTCTGCATAAGGCATTCTTGGGAATTCATAATCAGCTGATTCTCCTGTTACATTTTTAAATACTCTTTTAGCTAATCCTTCTATCTCGTTCATAATATCTTTTTGTTCTATGAAAGACATCTCGATATCTAATTGAGTAAACTCAGGTTGTCTGTCAGCTCTTAAATCTTCATCTCTAAAACATTTAGCAATTTGGAAGTACTTTTCTACTCCTGAAATCATTAATAGTTGCTTAAATAATTGAGGTGATTGTGGTAAAGCATAGAAATCTCCTGGATTAATTCTACTTGGAACTAAGAAGTCTCTTGCTCCTTCTGGTGTTGACTTTGTTAAAATTGGAGTATCTACGTCTAAGAATCCTTTCTCATCCATATAATTTCTTATTGACATAATCATTTTATGTCTCATTTTTAGATTTCTAGTCATTTGAGATCTTCTTAAATCTAAATATCTATATTTTAATCTTATATTTTCACTTAAATTTTCATCTCCAGATATTTGGAATGGTAAAACATCACAGTTATTTAAAACTTCTAAATCTGTTACAAATACCTCGATATCTCCAGTAGGTATATTAGCATTTTTACTTTGTCTTTCTTTTACAACTCCTACAACTTTTATAACTGATTCATTTTTTAATTTTTGTGCTCTTTCTACAACTGAAACTTCTGCTACATCTGTATGAAAAACTATTTGTGTTTTTCCCTCTCTATCTCTTAAATCGATAAATGTTAATCCACCTAAGTCTCTTTTTGTATCAACCCATCCAGATAAAGTAACTGTTTCACCAATATTTGAAGCTCTTAATTCCCCTAAGTTATGAGTTCTATAATACGTCATCGCTTTTCTCCTTCTATTATTTTAATATATTTTTTATATTTTCTATACTTACTTCTTCTTGAGTTCTATTGATGAAATCTTTTAGCATAACAATACCTTTATTCATTTCATCTTCTCCTATTATAATAACATTTTTTGCTCCAACTTTATCAGCTTTTTTCATATGAGCTTTCATCCCTTTTGAAGCATAATCTATTACAACAGATTTTCCAGAAAGTCTTAAATCATTAGCTATTTTAAATGCAGAATCCATAGTAGATTCACCTAACCAAGCTATATATACATCTAACTCTCTTTTAGGAAAATCTTCTCCTAAAAGCATCATAATTCTTTCAACTCCTGCTGCAAATCCAAATGCAGGTATCTCTTTATCCCCAAGTTGTTTTAAAAGATTATCATATCTTCCACCACCTAAAACAGTTCCTTGTGATCCTAATTTATTTGTCACAATCTCATAAACTGTACTTGAGTAATAATCTAACCCTCTAACTAATCTTGGATCTTCTTTATACTTTACATTAAATAGTGTTAAATATTTTTTTACTGTTTCATAGTGTGCTTTTTCCTCTGCTGATAAAGAGTCTGTTATAATTGGTGCGTTAGCTGTTAACTCTTTACATCTATCTACTTTACAATCTAAAACTCTAAGTGGATTTTTCTCCATTCTCATTTTACAATCATCACAAAGTTCTTCTCTCATTGGTTCTAAAAAGTTTAAAAGAGTTTCTCTATATCTCTGTCTGCTTTCTTTTTCTCCTACAGAATTTATAGTTACTTCTAAATCAGTAACTCCTATTTTACTTAAAAATGAATATCCCATAGCAATTACTTCTGCATCTAATATTGGTGAGCTTTCACCTAAAACTTCTACACCTATTTGATTGAATTCTCTTTGTCTTCCTGCTTGAGGTCTTTCATATCTAAACATAGAACCTGCATAAAAATATCTTGAAACTTCCTCTTTTGCATATATCTTATTTTCTAAATAACATCTTACAACAGCTGCTGTTCCCTCTGGTCTTAAAGTAATGCTTCTCTCTCCTCTATCTTGGAAAGTGTACATCTCTTTTTCAACAATATCTGTTCCCTCTCCTACTCCTCTTTTAAAAAGATCTGTTTCTTCAAATATAGGAGTTTTTATCATTGAGTATCCATAATTTCCAAAAAACTCTTGAGCTGTTCTTGTTATATAGTCATACTTTATTCCTTCATCTCCAAATATATCTTTAGTTCCTCTAACCGCTTTAATTAGCTTCATTTTATCACCTCAATTATTTTAATTTCCATAATTTATCTAATTTTTCTTCAATTAGTTTTTCATTTCTGTTATTTCCTGGAATATAGTATTTTTTTCTATTTGCTCTATATTTTTGCTCCACAAAATTATTTTCATAACTATGTGGATATTTATATCCTACCGCTCCAGTCCCTATATGTATTGGAACCGGTTCTAAGTCTCCATCCTCTATATCTTTTAAAGCTTTATCTATTGCCATATAGCTTGAATTGCTTTTTGTTGATATTGCTAAATAAATAACTGCCTGAGATAAAATTATCCTTATTTCTGGCATTCCTATTTTTTCACTTGCATTCATAGCACTATTTGCTATTAACATAGCTTCTGGATTAGCCATACCAATATCTTCACTTGCATGAATAAATATTCTTCTTGCTATATATCGTGGATCCTCTCCACCATGAAGAAGTCTTGCTAACCAATATACTGCTGAGTCTGGATCACTTCCTCTTATACTTTTTATCATAGCTGAAATTATATTATATTTATCCTCTTCTTTATGATAAGAGGCTTTTCTTTCTCTGAAGATATCTATTATCTCTTCTTTAGAGTATCCCATACAACTATTTTTATATAATTCTAAGTAATTTAAAGCTACTCTACTATCTCCTTGAGAGATATCTAAAATAACATCTCTAATCTCTTCAGGAAGTTGTAAATTTAATAAATTTTCACCTTTTATTAAAATCTCTCTTATATTATCTCTTGTTAAGGGTTTAAATTCAAAGATTAAACACCTTGATAATAGTGCATTATTTAGACTATGATAAGGATTTTCAGTAGTAGCTCCAACTAAAATTAATATTCCTGATTCTGTATAAGACAACAACGCATCTTGTTGAGTTTTATTAAATCTATGAATTTCATCTAAAAATAAAATTGTTCTTTTTCCATATAACTCTAAATTTCTTTTAGCTTTTTCTACAATCTCTCTTAAATCATTTAAACTTGCCACCGTTGCATTTAAAGTCTCAAAATTATAGTTTAACTCTTTAGAGATTATTTCACCTAATGAACTTTTTCCAGAGCCTGATGGTCCATATAAAATCATATTAGATAAAGATTTACCCTCTATTATTTTTCTAAGAACACCATTTTTTCCTAGAAGTTTTTCTTGCCCTTTAAAATCCACAAACTTCTGAGGTCTTAAACGAGTAGATAGAGGTTTTGCATCTTCAAAATTTCCACCAAATATACTTTGCATTCAATCACAACCTATTTTTTAAAATAAAAAAGCGTATTGTGTACCCCAACACGCCTTTAACTCTTTTAACTATTTTACTAGATACAGAAGAAGTGCTGAAAGTATGAATAAAAATGCTACTACTTCAGTTGCTCTGGCTAGTGGTCCTCCATCTTTTGAAACTCCAAATACTGTATTTGAACCTCCCATTCCCATGCTACCTGACATACCATGGCTTCTATCTGGTTGAACAAGAACTAATATTATTAAAGCTACAGCAAAAATAAATAAAAACAGTGTTAAAAGTGTCTCCATAACTTTACTCCTCCCAAATTTCGTCTTTTATCTTATACATTATTATAATATATATATTGATAAAATAAAAGAAAAAATTATAGAAGTTTTGCTGCTAACTCAGCTAATGCTGAACGTTCACCTTTTTTCAAAGTAACATGTCCTACTATACTTTCATTTTTTAATTTTTCTGATAGATATGTAAGTCCATTCGTATCTGAATCTAAGTATGGACTATCTATTTGATCAGGGTCTCCTGTTAACACTATCTTTGTATTTTCACCTGCTCTTGTTATTATCGTTTTTACTTCAAGAGGAGTTAAATTTTGTGCTTCATCTATTATTATATATCCATTAGGAATACTTCTTCCTCTTATATAGGTAAGAGCTTCTATCTTTAAAAGTCCCATAGTTTGAAGCCCTAAAATTACTTTCTCTCCAGTTTTTTCACCTTTTTCTCCAGCTAAATAATCTATATTGTCATATATAGGTTGCATCCACGGTCTTAACTTCTCTTCTTCACTTCCAGGTAGATATCCTAAATCTTTTCCCATTGGTATTATTGGTCGAGCTATAAGTAATCTTTTATATTTACCTCTTTCAACAACTTGCTCTAAACCCGCTGCTATTGCTAACAAAGTTTTTCCAGTTCCGGCTCTTCCTACCAATGTTACAACTTTTATATTTTCATCCATTAAAAGCTCCATTGCGTATTCTTGCTCATCGTTTCTAGCCCTTGCACCCCAAGCTGATATTTGTCCTTCTAAATTTCTTCTAATTTTTCCACCTATATATCTTCCAAAAGTCTTATCTTCTCCACATCTAAATTTAATAAACATATTTTCTGTAAAATGATACTCTTCTCCTAACTCCCAAACATTTATTTTTCCAGACTTATCAAATTTATTATACACATCTCTTGAAACTTCTATTTCTTCATAACCATCATATAATGTTGTATAATCCGTTCTATCTGTTTCATAATCTTGAACTTCTAATCCTAAAGAATCTGCTTTAATTCTCATATTTATATCTTTAGTTATCAATATTACCTTCATATCTGGATTTTTATTTTTAATTCCGAGAGTTGTTGCTATTATCATATTATCCATTGAGTCTTTTTTTAATACTGGTGGTAATAAATTTAAGTCACTTTCTATCTCTACTCTGAAAAAAATCTTTTTCTCTAGCTCTACCCCTTTTGCAATACACCCTTTCTTTCTTATGGTATCAAGCTCTCTAGCTGCTAAACGAGCTTGTATTGCTGTCGTACTATTTCTTTTTAAATTATCTATCTCCTCTATTACATATATAGGAACAACAACTTCATTATCTTCAAAACTATAAATACTACGATGGTCATGTATTAAAACATTGGTATCTAGAACATAGATTTTTCTCATAAAATCATCCCCTTAATTGAATTTTTTTTAAAACTCCCTTAATTGCTTCTTCTAAAGTAGAATAACTATTTAACTCATCTTTACTTATCATAGAATCTATTTCCTTTTTACTGTATCCTAAAGAGTCTAATGCCATGTATAGCTCTTCTTCAATAGCATTATTTAACATATCTCCTGATGGGTCTTCCATAGACATTAAGTTTAATGTTTTAATCTTATTATTTAAATCTATAATTATCTGCTTTGATTTTTTTTCTCCCAATTTTGGAACTCTTTTTAATGTTTTAAAGTCTTCTGTTAAAACAATCTCTCTAATGTTATCTATTGAAAATGTTGACATTATCGAAAGTGCCAATGATAAACCTATTCCACTAATTCCTATTAACATCTCAAAAAGAACTCTTTCTCTCTCTTGTAAAAATCCTACTAATTTAAATGCATCTTCTTTTATCACATTATATATATATAACTCTCTTTTCTCTCCAACTTGTACTTGATCATAAGTTTTTAAAGTTATATAAACTCTATATCCTATCCCATTTACATCCACTGCTAAATATTCTGGTTTTTTTATTTTTATTACTCCATTTAAGTATTCAAACATTATCTTATCTCTCTCCTTTTAATGCTTTTTTTAAGTACTTGCTTGTATAACCTTTTTTAGAAGAGGCTATTTTTTCTGGAGTTCCTGTTAAAATAACTTTTCCTCCTCCATCTCCACCTTCTGGTCCTATATCGATTATGTAATCAGCATTTTTTATTACATCTAAATTATGCTCTATAATTATAACTGTATTACCTTTTTCTACCAATCTATTAATTACTTCTAAAAGTTTTCTTATATCTTCAAAATGTAATCCTGTTGTTGGTTCATCTAAAATATATACAGTTTTTCCTTTTGACACTTTAGACAATTCACTTGCTAATTTTATTCTTTGAGCTTCTCCTCCAGATAGCGTTGTAGCAGGTTGACCTAATTTTATATAATCCAATCCTACATCTACTAATACCTTTAATTTTCTTTCCAATGTTGGTATTGTTTTAAAGAAATCATATGCTTCTCCCACACTCATATCTAATACATCTGAAATATTTTTCCCTTTGTAATAAACTTCCAGTGTTTCTCTATTATATCTTTTTCCTCTACATACCTCACATTCAACGTAAACATCAGGTAAAAAATTCATTTCTATTTTTATTATCCCTGCACCTTGACACGCTTCACATCTTCCACCTTTTACATTAAAAGAAAAACGCCCTTTTGAGTACCCTTTAGCTTTTGCATCTTTTGTTTGGGAAAAAATATCTCTAATATCATCAAATACCTTTGTATATGTAGCTGGATTTGATCTTGGTGTTCTTCCAATAGGACTTTGATCTATATCTATAACTTTATCTAAATTTTCTAGTCCTTCAATAGAAGAATATTCTAATGGATAAAGTTTCCCTTTATTTAATTTATTAAATAAAATTGGATAAAGAGTCTGATTTATTAGTGTTGATTTTCCACTTCCACTTACCCCTGTTACAACAGTTAAAATACCTAAAGGTATATCTACATCTACATTCTTTAAATTATTTCCTTTTGCTCCTTTTAAAGTTATATATCCTTTTGGTTCTCTTCTCTTTTCAGGTATAGCTATGCCTATTTCGCCTTTCAAATATCTACCAGTCATTGAAATCTCATTATTCATAACTTCTTCTGGTGTCCCTGCAGCTACAATTTCACCACCGAACACTCCTGCTCCTGGTCCCATATCTAAAATATAATCAGCTTGATGCATTGTATCCTCATCATGCTCAACAACGATAAGTGTATTTCCTAACTCTTTCAATCTATTCAAGGTAGCTAAAAGCTTGTCATTATCTCTTTGATGCAATCCAATACTTGGTTCATCTAAAACATACAATACACCTGTTAATCCTGATCCAATTTGAGTTGCCAATCTAATCCTTTGAGACTCTCCTCCAGATAATGTTTTTGTTTCTCTAGCTAAACTCAAATAATCTAATCCCACATTTATCATAAACGATATTCTTTCTTTTATCTCTTTTAAAATCTCTGCTGCTATTTGTTTCTCTTTTTCTGTTAACTCTATATTTTCGAAAAAATTTAAAGCATCTTTTATACTTAGTTCTGTTATCTCAATTATATTTTTATTATAAACAGTTACAGCTAAAACTTCTGGCTTTAATCTTTTTCCATTACACACCTTACATATTCTTTCTATCATAAATCTATTTTCTATCTCTTCTCTAGAACTCTCTGAAAACGATTCATTATATCTTCTTTCTAAATTCTTTATAATTCCTTCAAAATCCTTTTCTCCATGAAAACTAAACTCTTTTGATGTATAGTCCACTCTAAATTTCTCTCCATCAGTTCCATAAAAAATTATATCCATCTCTTTTTTAGTTAAATCTTTTACTGGTTTATCTAAATCAATTTTATATTTTTTTGCCATAGACTCAAATATTGTCCATGTATAACCCTTTTTAGCTGATGCTGCTCCTGGAATATATAATCCACCTTTTAATATTGATAAATTTTCATCTTCTATTAGTCTACTTTCATCAATTTCTAATTTTTTCCCTATTCCTTTGCATTCAGGACAAGCTCCAAAAGGAGCATTAAAAGAGAATAGTCTCGGATTTAAATCTGGAATACTTACATTTTCATGATCTGGACATGAAAAATTTTCACTATATAATTGTTCTCCCTCTCCCCAGTTTATTATTATTTTTCCTTCTGATAATTCTATACCCTGCTCTATACTTTGAGTTAATCTTGATTTAAACTCCTCATCTTCCTTATCTACAACAATTCTATCTACAACAACTTCAATATTATGCTTTTTGTTTTTATCTAAGTTTATCTCCTCTTCAATATAAAGAATTTCACCATTAACTCTTGCTCTTACAAATCCCTTTTTTACAAGATTTAAAAATAGATTTTTGTGTGTGCCTTTTTTATCTTTAATAACAGGACTTAAAATCATTAGTCTGTCGCCATTATTGAATTTTTCATATACATTTTCTACAATTTCATCAACACTTTGTCTCTCTACTAATTTTCCACATATTGGACAATGTGCTTTACCTATATGTGCAAATAATAATCTCATATAATCATATATCTCTGTTACTGTCCCTACTGTTGATCTTGGATTTTTATTTGTTGTTTTTTGTTCAATTGAAATAGCCGGCGCTAACCCTTCTATGCTATCTACCTCTGGCTTTTTCATTTGTCCAATGAATTGTCTTGCATAAGCCGATAAACTTTCTACATATCTTCTTTGCCCTTCTGAATAAATAGTATCAAATGCTAGTGATGACTTTCCACTTCCACTTACTCCTGTTACAACAACAAATTTATACTTTGGAATTTCTATATCAAAATTTTTAAGATTATGTTCTCTAGCACCTTTTATAATTATTTTGTCTAACATTTTTCCTCCTTACTAAAAGACCCTCTTAATCAACGTAAGAGGGCTAAACTTTTTAATAATATTCAATTAGTCCATTTTCATAAAAACTAAAATAAGACTCATCACTAACAATAATATGGTCTAATAATTTTATATCTACCTTTTCTAGTAACTCTTGCATTTCTAATGTTAATTCAATATCTTTTTTAGATGGAGTTAAATTTCCACTTGGATGGTTATGAGCAAATATTATTCCTTTAGCTCTATTATCAATTGCTCTTTCCATTATCTTTCTGGGATAAACTACACTTCTATCAATTGTTCCCTTAAATAAAATCTCATCACATACAATCTTATTATCACTACTTAGGTAAATCACTTTAAACTCTTCACTTTTCAAAGTACCTACATCGTCTTTCAAATAATTTACTAAATCATTTTTGCCTTTTAAAGTTGTTAAATCAGCATTTTTCACATTTTTGAAATAGTGATTAGACATAGTCTCACCAATTACTTTTAAATATAAAGCTGTCTCTGCACCAATACCTTCAATTTCTTTTAAATCATTTAATTCAGCATTTATCACTTTATCTATGCTTTTAAATTTTGACAATAAATTCTTTGCAATACCTTTACAATCTTTTAATTTTATTGAATAAGTTAACAGTAGCTCTAAAATTTCATAATCTTCTAACCCTTTATATCCAACTTTTAAATACTTCTCTCGTAATCTCTTTCGGTGTCCTTGCATTTGGTTTTTTTCCAAAATAATCACCCCTTATTACTTTATTGAAATATTTCATAAACCTCATCTTTTGTTTTCATTATTTTAGGAATTTCTACTGCTGCTTTCAAAATAGGATACGCCAAAACTGCTCCAGTTCCTTCTCCTAAACGCATCTCCATATGTAAAAATGTTTTTAAATCTAGTGCTGTCATAACGACTTTCATTCCTGGTTCTTCACTCATATGAGTTCCTATTAGATAATCTTTTACCTTTGGTTCTATTCTAGTTGCAACTAATGCTGCTACTGCTGATATAAAACCATCTATTAGCATAGGCTTTCTTTCTAATGCTGCACCTAAGTAAAGTCCAACCATACATGCTATATCAAGTCCACCAACGCATCTTAAAACTTCTATTGGCTCCTTATTAAACAAATCATATTTCACACATGCACCTTTTATTATATCTTTTTTTCTTCTCAATCCCTCATCTGAAAGTCCTGCACCACAACCTACAACTTTTTCTATATCCTCTTTTGTTAAAGCGTATAATATAGCTGAACTTGTTGTTGTATTAGCTATTCCCATCTCCCCATTAGAGAAGAAATCATACTCTTTTTTTTCTTTTATTATTTCTACTCCAACTAAGATTGCTCTTACTACC
>NZ_CAMQXC010000004.1 GCF_947038635.1 uncultured Cetobacterium sp.
ACCTTGTATACTGTTTTTAAAAAAATTATTTAATGTAATAGTGGAATTACCAATTAAAGCCATTGCTAAAAAGTAAGAAGCTGAAGACATATCCCCCTCAATTAAATATTCATCTATATTATATTCCTGTGGAGATATACTTATTGAGTTATTATGGTAATTAAAGTTAACTCCAAAATCATTCATCATAGCTAAAGTCATATTTATATATGGTTTTGATACAACTTTTCCACTTAACTCAATTTCAATAGAATTCTTGAAGTTAGGGGCAGCCATAAGAATTGAAGATATATATTGACTACTTTTACTTCCATCAATTTTGACATAATTTGCAAAAACTCCTTTAGAAGTTATACGAATTGGGGGATAACCATGATTGTTTAAATATTCGACATTAATTCCCAATTGAATTAAAGAATCAACTAAATCTTTAATTGGCCTTTGGTTCATACGATCATTACCGTATAAAGTAGCAGTTCCTTCTCCTGTAGCTAAATAGGAACTTAAAAATCTCATAGCAGTTCCGGCATTTCCAATATATAAACTTAAATTCTCATATTTTGGATTTTTATTTCCTGTAATTTTAAGTGTTTTATTTATTTCATCGATTTCAATAGTATTATTTAAAGCTCTTAAAGCATCAATCATATATTTTGTATCGTCACTTAAGAGAATATTTTTCAAAATTATTGTCTTTCCTGAAAGAGCTGAAAGAATAAGAGCTCTATTTGTTATTGATTTCGAACCTGGGATATCAATTGTAGCTTTGAAATTTGTTATTGGGTTTGGTTGGAAATAATTCATTAAAAATTTCAACTCCTTTAATAAAATGTATTTAGATTATAACAATTTTTATATAAAATTAATACAAGAAAAATATTCTTTTTACCAATACAAGCAAATTGACAAAATATTAAATAAGCGGTATAATTACTCTAAAAGTTTAATAAGACTATATAGTTATGTAGTTTGGAGGAACAATATGGAAATGAAAGATATTATAGAGATGGTTAATTATTTTTCTAGTCAAGCGAAAAAAAGAGAGCTAACAGCTGAAGAGAAGCTTGAAAGAGAAAAATATAGAAAGTTATATTTAGAGCAATTTAAAGCGCAAGTAAAACAAAAATTAGATAGCATCGAAATTGTCGATGAATCAAAGATGATATAGGGGGCAAATGATGAAACAATTAGTTAAAACTCTTTATAGAGAAACAGAAAAATATTTAGACCAAGAAGTTGAGTTATCAGGTTGGGTAAGAAAGATAAGATCACAAAAAAACTTTGGATTTATAGAATTAAATGATGGAAGCTTTTTCAAAGGTGTACAAATAGTATTTGATACAAATTTACCAAATTTTGACGAAATTTCAAGACTTTCAATATCATCGTCAATAATTGTAAAAGGTATAGTAGTTAGATCTCAAGGTGCAGGACAAAATTTTGAAATTCAAGCTAAAGAGATTGAGATTTTTCAAAAAGCTGATTTAGATTATCCACTACAAAATAAAAGACACTCTTTTGAATTCTTAAGAACAATTGCACATTTAAGACCTAGAACAAATACATTCTCTGCAGTATTCAGAGTAAGATCAGTTTTAGCTTATGCAATTCATAAGTTTTTCCAAGAGAATGGATTTGTATATACACATACACCAATTATTACAGGATCAGATTGTGAGGGTGCAGGAGAGATGTTTAGAGTAACAACTCTTGATTTAAATGATGTACCTAAAACTGAAGAAGGTAAGGTTGATGTAACAAAAGACTTCTTTGGAAAAGAAACAAACTTAACAGTAAGTGGTCAATTAAACGGAGAGACTTATTGTTCTGCATTTAGAAATATATATACATTTGGACCAACATTTAGAGCAGAACAATCAAATACTTCAAGACATGCTGCTGAATTTTGGATGATAGAACCAGAAATAGCTTTTGCAGACTTAGAGGGTAACATGGAACTAGCAGAAGCAATGGTAAAATATATAATTAAGTATGTAATGGATGAATGTCCTGAAGAGATGGAATTTTTCAATCAGTTTATTGAAAAAGGATTATTTGATAAATTAAATAATGTATTAAATAATGATTTTGGAAGAGTAACATATACAGAAGCGATAGATATTTTAGTAAACTCAGGAAAGAAGTTTGATTACCCTGTTAAGTGGGGAATTGATTTACAAAGTGAGCACGAAAGATTTTTATCAGAAGAACATTTTAAAAGACCAGTGTTTGTAACAGATTATCCAAAAGAAATTAAGGCATTTTACATGAAATTAAATAAAGATGGAAAAACAGTTAGAGCAATGGATCTTTTAGCTCCAGGAATTGGAGAAATAATAGGTGGATCACAAAGAGAAGATAATATAGAAGTGTTAGAAGAGAGAATGGCAGAAGCTGGATTAAGTACCGATGATTATGGATTCTATTTAGACTTAAGAAGATTTGGAAGTTTCCCTCACTCAGGATATGGATTAGGATTTGAAAGAATGATTATGTATGTAACAGGAATAACGAATATAAGAGACGTAATACCATTCCCTAGAACTCCAAATAATGCTGAGTTTTAATTATTGAGGAAGAAGAATGATATTAGAAATACTAGTTTTTCTAGTTTTTATTTCACTACTTTTTTATACTGTAACATATCCATATAATTTTAAATTAAATAGAAAATTAAAAAGAGTTCTTAATTTTCCTCAAGTTGAAAAAATAATAGATACAAAGTCTAGATGTTTAGAATTTTCGCATAAAGAACTATCAGATGAGTTCACTATAGAAGAAAAATATTTAGAAACTAGGTACACAACTGAAAAGATGAGGGTATTAATAGTAAAACCAAAGGGAGTATCAGAGACTCCCTTGTGTCTAGTTCTTCTTCATGGAATAAGAGATAAAGCTGAAGATTGGATATACAAAGCAAAATTACGTGAAAATTATCTAAGTTTAAAGAAAAGAGGAAAAGTAAAGGATATTATTTTTATTCTTCCTGACTCAGGATATAATGGTGAAAGTTGGTATACTAATTTTTATAATGATAAATCTCATCAATATGAAGAGTTTTTTTCAAAAGATTTGACAAGTTTTATCGAAAAAGAATATCCTAATTCTAAAAAAGGTATTGGTGGATTTTCTATGGGTGGTTATGGTGCATTAAAAATTGGACTTAAAAATTTAGAATCATATGATGTTATAGCTAGTTTTTCAGGGGCTATAAGTTTGATTAGAATGAGTATAAATCGTAGAGTTATGAGAATTTTTAGATATTTATATGTGCCAAAATTTTTATTTAATGATGTAAATAAGGCTCATTTCATGAAAGTATTTAGTCCTTGGGGATATAAAATTTTAAAAAATGATCCATATAGTATAATAAAAAAAACTAATCCTGAGAGATATAAGGGAAAAAAGTTTTATTTAAGTGTTGGTTCAGAAGATAAAAAACCTTATTTAATGTTTCAACAATGGCTTGATGTTGTAGGTAGAGCTAAAAAATATGGATTAGATTTTAAAGGGAAAATTTATGAAAATGAATATCATACATGGGAATATATATCAAAAGATATATATAATTTTTTAGTGTTTTTTACAGAAGAAACAAAAAGAAGGAAGTAGATATAATGAAATACTTATTAATATTGAGTATGTTATTATTTACAGGATGTTTTTCATTGGGGATAAAAGGCGAGTATAAAAGTTATCAAAATGAATTTTATGATATGGTAGCAAAACCTTTTAAGGAAAAAGAGAGAGATGAGTTAGAAAGTCAATTTAAAGACTTAAAGACAAAAGTTTCAGCTAGTGATTACTCAAAAAAGGATAAAGAAAAACTAGAAAGTGGTATAGAATATTATTTGATGGTTTTAGAAGATTTAAAAGATTAAGGCTTGAGTTTACTCAAGCCTTTTTTTAATTTATTTTAAACAGATGATTCATTTTTTCTCTTTTTGTTTTTAAATATTTAGAGTTACAACTATTTGAAGGAAATTCAATATGTGTTCTGTGATTAATTTTAATACCATACTTTTCTAAATCATTTATTTTTTTAGGATTATTAGTCATTAGATTAATGCTTTTTATATTTAAAAGTTTTATCATTTGAGCAGCTACAGCAAAATCTCTTAAGTCAGGATCAAATCCTAATAGAGTATTAGCTTCAACAGTATCTTTACCTTGAGCTTGAAGATTGTAAGCTTTTATTTTATTAAGAAGACCAATACCTCTTCCTTCTTGTCTCATATATAAAAGAACTCCAGAACCATGATTAACAATATTTTCAAGAGACTTATCTAATTGGCTACCACAATCACATTTTAATGAACCAAAAGCATCACCTGTTAAGCATTCTGAATGTACACGTAAAAGTACATCCTCTTGATTATCAATATCGCCATAAACTAATGCAACATGCTCTTTATAATCAATAGTGTTTGAAAAACCGATTAGTCTGAATGTGCCGTGTTTTGTAGGTAAAGGTGCTTCGCAAACTAATTCAGTTTGGAATTCTGTTTTTTTTCTATACTCAATTAAATCTTCAATTGTAATCATCTTTAAATCATGAAATTTACAAAACTCAATTAAATCAGGAACACGTGCCATTTCGCCATCTTCCTTTATAATTTCACAAATAACACCACAACCGCTAAAACCTGCTAATTTAGCAAGATCAACAGAAGCTTCAGTATGTCCAGGACGTTCAATTACTCCTCCATTTTTAGCTATTAGAGGGAAAATATGACCTGGTTTTTTAAACTCAACGCCAGATTTAGAATTAAAAGCTAAATCTCTTATGGTATTATATCTATCTTCAACAGAGATTCCAGTAGTAGTTCCAGCTAAAGAGTCTACAGAAACCGTAAAAGCAGTTTGATGAGAATCACTATTGTTAAAAACCATGGGAGTTAAGTCAAGCTCTTTAGCTCTTTTTTCTTCAAGAGGAACACAAACTAGACCTCTTCCATATTTTATCATAAAATTAATATTTTCTTTAGAAATAATATCTCCGACACCAACAAGGTCTCCCTCATTTTCTCTATTTTCATTATCAACAACAACTATTAACTTTCCATTTTTTAAATCATTAATAGCATCTTCTATTTTATTAAACATATTAAACCTCCTTAATATTAGAAAAATCCATTTTCAGCTAAAAAACTTTTAGAAAGATTTGAACTAGATTTTTCATTTGTTTTTTCTCTACTTAGGAGTAGTTTTTCAAGATGTTTTGCAATTAAATCAGTTTCAATATTTATAATATCTCCAACATTTTTAAAACCTAAAGTTATAGATTTTTGTGTATGAGGGATTAATGAAACTGTTAAAGTTGAATCATTTAATGAAGCAACAGTCAAGCTAGCTCCATCAAGAGTAATACGTCCCTTATAAACAACATATTTCATAAACTCTAAAGGAATTTCAATTGTATATTTTTGTGCAAACCCATCATTGGAGATTGAGATTATTTTTCCGCAACAATCAACATCTCCTGTAACAAGATGTCCACCTAAATAAGATTGTAAAGTTAAAGATTTTTCTAAATTAACTAAATCTCCAATCTTTAAATTTTTTAAAGATGAAACTTTTAAAGATTCATTCATTATATTAGCTGTAAAAGTTGTATTAGATAGTTTAACAACAGTTAAACATACACCATTTGTAGCAATACTATCTCCAATAGCTGCCTTTTGTAAAACTTTATTACATGAGATAGTTATATTTGCACCTTGTGGAGTTTTATCAATAGAAATAACTTTTCCAAGCTCTTCAATTAAACCGGTAAACATCCGTCCTCCTTATAAAACTCAAATCCAACATTATCATCGTAAATATTTATTTTAATATTTTTTAAAGTAATTCCCTCATCAATCATAGTAGGAGAAAAGCCAGTTAGAAACGGTATGGCAAGATTATCTCCTAGTATTTTAGGAGCAATAATAAACTCGCCACCATCGTAAAGATTTTCTTTAAAAAAAGATGAAATCACTCCTGAACCGCCTTCGACTAATATAGAATCGATATTATAAGAACCTATTTTTTTTAAAATATCTTCTAAATTTTCATTTTCTGAAAAAGTTATAAATTTTATTGAAAATTTTTCTGAAAATAATTGAAATTTTTCTAAATTAATATTTTTTTCAGATGTAATAATAAAAGTTTTTTGATCATCATTATTATTTATTATACTATATTTTTCTGAGATTATTAAATCTTTATCTAAAATTAATCTAGAAGGATTACGATTACCTAGAACTTTACATCTAAGAGAAGGATTGTCTTGAATAACAGTATTTGCTCCAACTAAAATTCCAGAGAAAAAATTTCGATATTTTTCTACTTTATCTCGTGCTAAAGAGTTTGTAATCCATTGTGAAGAAAAAGCTTGAGTAGCTATTTTACCATCAAGTGTTATCCCTGTTTTTATAAAAATATATGGAATTTTATTTTTTATATACTTAAAGAAAACTTTATTTAAATTTTTAGCTTCATTTTCTAAGACGCCTACGATAACTTCAACACCAGCTTCTTCTAATTGTTTTACACCTCGACCGCTAACTAATGGATTAGGGTCTAAAGTTGCAATAACGCATTTTTTTATTTTAGACTTGATAATAAGATCAGTACATGGTGGTGTTTTTCCATAGTGAGAACAAGGCTCTAAAGTAACATAAAGAGTACATCCTTCAGTATCATTAGATTTATTTAAAGTATTAACTTCAGCATGTGGGCCACCATAAAATTCATGGTATCCCATTGCTAGAATTTTATTATCTTTAACTAGAACAGCTCCAACAAGCGGATTAGGATTAACAGCACCTATGCCTTTTTTAGCTTCGTTAATAGCTATTTCCATAAAGTAATTATGCATAATTATTCCTCTGAAATACTTCTAATAAGATTAACAGTTTCAATGGCAGAAAGTCCAGCTTCAAACCCTTTATTTCCAGCTTTTGTACCAGCTCTTTCAATAGCTTCTTCAATTGAATTAACAGTTAATACACCAAAGATTACTGGAATTCCAGAATCCAAAGATATCGATGCTACGCCTTTAGAAACTTCTGAACAAACATAATCAAAATGTGGAGTAGCTCCTCTAATTACAGCTCCAAGAGCAATAACAACATCAAACTTTTTAGTTTCAACCATTTTTTTTGCAATAAGAGGAATTTCAAAAGCTCCTGGAACCCAAGAAACATGTATATTCTCCTCATTAACTGAATGTCTTTTTAAAGCATCAATTGAACCAGATAAAAGCTTAGATACAATAAATTCATTGAATCTAGCACAAACGATACCTACCTTTAAATTTTCACCTATAAAATTTCCCTCATAAATTTTTACCATTTTTAGTCCTCCTCAAATTTTTTATAAAAAAAAACCGAAGATAGACTTCGGGCTTAAAAATAAATAAATTAGAAAATTGTGCATAAAAAAAACACTTCTTCCATCCAGACTATACTGTCGGTTTTGGAGTTTCACCAAATCAAACCCGAAGGTTTCGCGGACTATCACCGCCGGTCGGGAATTGCTAGTTAAAAGCTCACCCTGCCCTGAAGTTTATCTATCATATTTTATTATTGTTGACTTGATTATAAAACATCAATAGTTATTTTGTCAATAAAATTATTTGTATTTTTTATTTAATGCCTTTATAATAGCAAAAGTTTCAAGGTCAAAAACACCATCAACTTTTCTAGGTCTAAAGTGCATTTGGAATGCAGAAACCACTTTTTTACTTTGTAAATCCCAATTATCAGTTGAATTAATATCATATCCATATTTACGTAATTCATCTTTTAAATCTTTAATTGAATATGAATTAAAAAGATCTTGTGAATAAAAAGTATTAAAATCTTTTTTCTCAAACCAAGCACCAACACCATAATGATCATAAAGGTGTTTCCATGGGAATTTTGGACCAGGATCAAACTTTCTAGTAGGAGCAATATCAGAATGTCCTAAAATATATTTAGGATTAATCTTATATTTAGTAGTAAGTTCTCTTAATAACATTCCAATTTTAAAAACTTGGGCATCGTTATAGGGATAAAACATAGCTGTGTCAACAATTCCCTCTTTTAAATTTGCTGTTTTTTGTTTGCTAGCACTTGAATAACCTAAATTAGAGATTTCAATTCCAATTGAATTATCGTTTAGATTTTTGTAGCCATCAAAGGAACTAGTTCCAGCATGCCAAGCCCTTTGAGTATCGGGTACTAAAGAGTAAACAGAATCATACCTTTCTTGGGTAACTAAATAATGAGAACTAACATTATTTTTTGTTAAGGCAGTGATTGAACGTTCATCATTTAAAGCAGTGTAGTGTAAAATAACAAACCGAACTCTTTCGTTATAAGATTTTGATTTGTATTTAGACGAATTAACACTGTATTTTAGCGATGTGCACGAAGATAAAACAAGGGTTAAAAGCAAAAAAACTATTTTTTTAATCATATTAAGAACATCCTTTCCTTTGGTATGATTTGATTATATACCAAAATGTCAAAAAAATCCAAAAAAACCTAAAAAACATTTGAAATTAATTGGTTTATATGATATAAATGACTGTACTTAATTACAATAATAGAAGCATTTTAGGAGGAAAATATAATGACAAAAAAAGAATTCGCAAAAGTATTATTTGAAAAAGGTGTATTCTCTTCAAAAGCTGAAGCAGAAAGAAAGTTAGATTCAGTTCTAGTTACAATAGAGGAGACTTTACAAGCTGGAGAGGAAATCAACTTCATCGGATGGGGAAAATTTGAGGTAGTTGAAAGACCTGAAAGAACTGGAAGAAACCCTAAAACTGGAGAAGAAATTAAAATAGAAGCTAAGAAAACTGTAAAGTTTAAAGCTGGAAAGTCTTTAGTAGACAAAATGAACTAATATTTAATTATTTAAGCCGAGATTATTTCTCGGCTTTTTTTATATGTTTTAGAAATTGCTATTGACTTATTAAGAAATATTAGCTATATAAGTACTAACGTAAAAAATCTCTTAAAATAGGAGGAACAATTATGATTAGTTATGAAATGAGTGAGATAAGAAATATAACTCTTTTGGGGCATCGTGGAAGTGGAAAAAGTAGCTTAGTAGAGGCCATGCTATACATATCTAATACAACCCCTAAAATGGGGAGTGTTGACTCTCAAACAAGTATATCAGATTTTGATAAAGAGGAAATGAAACAGGGATTTTCAATTAATACGTCAGTTATACCTCTTGAATATTTAGGTCATAAATATAATATATTAGATACACCAGGATATTCAGATTTTTCAGGAGAAGTTTCGTCAGCTTTGGCAGTTTCAGGAGGAGCAGTTTTAGTTATTAATGGTGCAGCTGGAGTGGAAGTAGGAACAGAGAGAGCATGGAGATTACTTGAAGAAGCAGGTATTCCAAGAGTTATCTTCATCAATAAAATGAATAAAGGAGTTCATAACTATGAAAAACTTCTTTATGATATGAAAGAGAAATTTGGTAAGAAAGTAGCACCATTTTGTATACCAATAGGATTTGAAGAGGAGTTTAAAGGTTTTGTAAATGTTGTGGATTTAAAAGGAAGAATTTTTAATGGTGAATCATGTGAAGATGCCCCAATTCCAGAAGATATAGATGTAGCAGAAGTAAGAAATCTTTTGTTAGAGGCAATTGCTGAAACTGACGAAAATCTTTTAAATAAGTATTTTTCAGGAGAGGATTTTACTGAGGAAGAGATTAAACAAGGATTACATAATGGTGTTGTTAATGGTGAAATTGTTCCTGTTATTATTGGGTCTGCAAGTAATGGAATAGGTGTTCGAACTCTTTTTGAAATGCTATATAACTATTTACCTACACCTTTAGAGGTAAATGGAGGTATAAAAATAGGTTATACAACAAATAAAAGTGAGATGTTAACAAGAAAAGTTGCAGTAGATGAACCATTCTCCGCAGTTATATTTAAAACAATAGTAGATCCATATATGGGGAAAATATCTTTGTTTAAAGTTAATTCAGGAGTTATTAAAAAAGATGATGAAGTATTAATTTCAAATAAAGGGATAAAAGTTAAAATAGGAAATATTTCATTCTTTAGAGGTGGAAAACAATTACCAGCAGAAGAGGTTAGAGCAGGAGATATAGGTGCTATGACGAAGATTCAAGAGGCTCAGACGGGAGATACTCTATGTGATAAAGATAATGTTATTTTATATCAAGTAATAGAGTTTCCAAAGCCATGTTTATATATGTCCATCGTTCCAAAAGAAAAAAGTGATGATGATAAGTTAAGTGGAGCACTTCAAAGATTAATGGATGAAGATCCATCTTTTTCAATAGGAAGAAATTATGAAACAAAAGAGTTAATAATTGGTGGACAAGGAGAAAAGCACCTTAATATACTTCTTAATAAACTTGAAAATAAATTTGGTGTAAATGCTTTATTGAAAGAGCCAGAAGTTTCTTATAGAGAAACAATTAAAAATAGCGTTGAAGCTCAAGGTAGACATAAAAAGCAATCGGGAGGAGCAGGACAATTTGGAGAAGTATTTATAAAATTTGAACCAAATAGTGATGAGTTTGGATTTTATGATAATATTCATGGTGGAGTAGTTCCTAAAACTTATATTCCAGCAGTAGAAAAAGGATTGTTGGAAGCAAAAAATAAAGGTAAATTAGCGGGGTATCCAGTAATAAATATAAAGGCAACATTGTATGATGGATCGTATCATCCTGTAGATTCAAATGAAATATCATTTAAGCAAGCAGCCATATTAGCGTTTAGAAAAGGGATGGAGACAGCTAAGTGTGTTATATTAGAGCCAATTGTAAAAATGGAGATAGTAGCTCCTGATGAATATATAGGAGATATTATGGGAGATATGAATAAAAGAAGAGGAAGAATTTTAGGAATGGAACCAAAAGCTTACTCTGAGCAACTTTTAACTGTAGAAGTTCCTGAAAGCGAGATATTAAAATATGCAATAGATTTAAAATCTTTAACTCAGGGCAGAGGAAGATTTGAATATAGTTTCTTAAAATATGAGGAACTTCAAGAAAATTTAGCACAAAAAATAATAGAAATAAGAAAAAATAAGTAATAAAAGAGGCTCTGATAAACAGAGCCTTTTCAATTAAAATAGTTCTTTTTTAAATAAAATCCATGTTATTATAATTCCGCAAGCAAATGCTACAAGTAGAACCCAAAGAAAACCATAGGTATCTGAAGCAAAAGGAACACCACCTACGTTCATTCCCCAAAGTCCAGAAACAACAGTAGGAATGGCAAATACAATTGTAATAGAAGTAAGTTTTTTCATTACTATATTAAGGTTGTTTGACATAACTGTAGAAAAAGCATCTCGAGTACTACCTAAAATACTTGAATAAATATTTGCCATTTCAATAGCCTGTTTAGTTTCTATTATAACATCTTCAAGAAGCTCTAAATCATCTGGGTATCTTTTTACAATTTCAGTTCTCATCATTCTTTCAAGAACGGCTTCATTTGATTTTAAAGATGTAGTAAAATAAACCAAACTTTTTTCCAATTCAAGAAGAAGCATAAGTTCTTGGTTTCTAAGGTTATTTTTTAGCTGCCTTTCAATATTATCACTTATTCTTCCAATTTGTTTTAGATAAAGTAAGAAATATGTAGAGTTTCTAAAAAGCATTTGTAAAATAAACCTTGTTTTTTTAAATGTAAAAAAACTTTTAATCCTTCCTTGAACAAACTCCTCAATAAGAGAGAGTTTAACAGTAGATACAGTTAAAATATGATCTTTCAATAAAATTATTCCAAGTGGAACAGTAGTGAAAGAACAACGATTATTTTCATCATGAATGGGAACATCAATAATAACTAAGATTATATCATCATCAATTTCTAAACGAGCTTTCTCCTCTTCGTCAAGAGCAGCTCGAATATGTTCTTCAGGAATATCAAAGCTATTAGTAACAACTCTAATTTCCTCTTCTGTAGGATTTGAAAGATGAATCCATGTATTCTTTTCAGTTAATTTTTCAACTTCAAGTGTTTCAGAAATTGAGAAAAGTTTTTTTTCTAAAATATCATTATGACTTTTGTAAATTTTTATCATAAAAAACCGCCTAAAATTGAGTGTTAGTCTCTTAGTGCAAGAGGCATTAAAATATATTTATAAGAACTGTTATCTCCTTCAGTGATTTCAAACATAGCTGAAGAGGTATTTCCTTTAATAAAAACATTATTATTTAAATTTTCAACAAATTCAAAAAGGAATTTTATATTAAGAGAGCATTTAAAATCATCTCCATTTTTAATCATATCAACTTTTTGATTAATTTTTGCTTTACCAGAAGAAGCTGAAATAGAAAGTTTTTTACTTTTGAACTCTAAAATAGCACCATTTTTTGATTCATTACTAGTTCTTGCCACTGTTAAAACTTTTTTTAAAGCACTTTTGAAATCATTATAATTAAATTCCATCTCTTTACTAAAGCTATTTCCACAAAGAATAGCATCAAAGTTAGGAAACGGAAGAGTAGTTACTTTTGTAAGGAAGTAAGTATTTTTCCATAAGAAAATAAGGTTCTCACCATTTGAACCAATAGTTATATCTTCATTTAAATCTTTGATTAATTTACATAGAATATTAACAGATTCAAGAGGAATTGAAAAATCCTTTTCCAAAAGAGACTTGTTATCCGTTTTTAAATAAGTTAATCTATACGAATCTGTTGATACAAAAGAGATTCTATCTTCTCTAAAAAGAGTTCTAATACAGTTGATTGCTAAATTTTCTGTTGAAGGAGCAACTGAAAATTTTGTTCTTTCAAAACTTTTATAAAGTTCTTGAGGTGAAATTTTTGCAATTTCATCAACAAGTGGAAGTTTTAAATTTTCAGGGAAATTATCGTTATATAATAAAGTAAACTCAGCTAAGTGAATAGAAAGAATATCATTTTTAGATGATAAATTAATAGTTTCATCATCTAAAAGCTTAATATATTCTAAAGCTAAATTTGGTTTAAAAATAACTACGCCATCTTCAATTGTTTCGCAATAGACAGTTTTTATATAGTTAATGTCAAGGTTAGTACCTGTAAACGTTACTTTACCACTATTTGATTCTATTTTTAAACCAGAAATAATCGGTTTAATTGGATTATCTTTTAAAATATTAATAAATTCAGAGAAAATTTCAACTAGTTCATTTCTTCTAATATTAAAATTCATAGGGGGTCCTCCTAATTGTATTCTTTTCTAAAATTATACACTATAAATAAGAGTGTTACAAGAAATAAAAAAGTCTAACTTAAATTTTTAAGTTAGACTTTTAGGATTAATCAATAAGAATTTCTTGCCAATATTTACTTTGAAGATCTAGTGTATTTTTAATATCTCGTAAAATTTCAGTGTGTCTTAAATCATCTATTGAATATAGAGGCTCAACAGTGATAAGTTCTCTAGCAGGAACATTTATAGATGGAACTCTTAAATGTTCAGCAATTAATTTATAATTTTCAGGTCTTTGTACAAAATCTAAAAATTTATATGCAGCTTCTTTATTTGGTGCAGTTTTAGGTATAACAAATGAATCGATATAAGCTGTTCCACCTTTTTCAGGAATTACAAATTCAGTTGTTTCTAATTGCTCAGGAGTTAATTCATTTAAAACATTATCAGGATAGCAATGTACAACCCAGAAATCACCATTAGCAAAACCTTTACCAAAAGATTCTGAATCAAATTTGGCAATGTTTTTTTTCCATTCCTTTACAAGATTAGCCGCTTTAGATATAGCTGCTTCATCTTCAGTTGTCTGAGGATATCCTAAAGTTCCTAGAGCGGAAGTCATAACCTCTCTCATATCATCTAATAAAGTCATTTTTCCTTTATATTCAGCATTATTATAGATTGTAAAATCTCTTGGAAAATTTTTAACGTATTTAGTATTCACGGCTATAGTTGTAGCTCCCATTGCAAATGGAAAAGCATAATCGTTATTAGAATCAAAATATTGTAACTTTTCAAATACCATAGGATCTATATTATTTAATGATGGTAATTTAGATTTATCAAGTTTTTCAAGCATTCCATCATTCATTAAAATTTCAGCATAATCAGTTGAAGGTGTTAAGATATCATATCCAGATCCTCCAGCTTTAATTTTAGCAAACATCTCTTCATTTGATGAGTAAATATCTTCAATTACTTTAATACCTGTTTCTTTTTCAAAATCTTCATAAATTTTTGTGGGAATATAATCAGCCCATCCATAAAGATAAAGAACATTTTCATTTTTTTGTTTTTCGTTACCACATGAAAGCAGTAGAAAAACTAAAGATAATAAAGTTATTATTTTTTTCACTTAAACCTCCCTAAAATATAAATTATATAACCGTTAAAAATTGTATTATATTTTTTAAAGATAGTCAAGAATAATTACAGCTAAAGATTATTTAACTAGAAAATAGAACAAAATTAATGTATAATCTTATATAAAATATAATTAGTTTTAGGAGATATAATATTGGATATAATAACAAGTAAAGATAATGAACTTTTTAAGAGTTTAAAAAAATTAAAAGCAAAAAAATATAGAGAGTTAGATAAATTATTTTTGGCAGAAGGAAGAAAATTTTTAGAATTTCAAGAGATTCCTAAAGTAATAATATTTAAAGAGGGAGTTTCTGAAGAAAGTATAAAGTTATCTGAAAAATTTCAATGTAAAAAAATAATTTTAAGTGAAAAATTATTTAAAGAGTTAAGTTCTCAAGAAAATTCTCAAGGAGTTATCATTTGCTATAATTCTAAAGAACAAAATTTGGATTATTTAGATAAAAATATTATTATTTTAAATAGAGTAGCAGATCCAGGAAATTTAGGGACAATTATAAGAGTAGCGGATGCAGCTGGATTTAAGGATATAATTTTAACTAAGGGAAGCGTAGATTGCTATAATGAAAAAACTGTAAGGAGCAGTATGGGATCAATTTTAAGTATGAATATTTACTATTTAGAAGAGACAGATACTATACACTTATTGAAAGAAAAAGGTTATAAAATAATAGCTACAGCCTTAGAAAAAGATTCTATTCCATATACAAAAATGAAATTAGAAGAGAAGAATGCATTTATATTTGGAAATGAAGGCGATGGAATTTCTCAAAATATATTGCTAAAAAGTGATGAGAAAGTAATAATTCCAATTTATGGAAGTGCAGAATCATTAAATGTAGCTATGGCTACAGGAATTATTTTATATGATGTAAGAAATAGAATAGATAATAAATAAGTATTAGGGGAGATTTTGATGATAAAACTAGTTGTTACAGATATGGATGGAACATTTTTAAATGATAAAAAAGAGTTTTCAAATGAATTTTGGGAGATTCATTCAGAAATGGAAAAAAAGGGTATTAAATTTGTTGTAGCTAGTGGAAGGCAATATCAAAATTTAAGAAAAAATTTTGATAAGATAAAAAATAAAATAGTTTTCATTGCTGAAAATGGAAGTTATGTTGTAGAAAAAGAAAAAGAAATATATTCTAGAATATTATCAAAAGATATAATAAAAAAATATGTTGAAATAGGAAGAAAGATACCTACAACAAATGTGGTATTATGTGGTAAGAAATCTGCGTATATTGAATCGACTGAAATAGAATTTATTGCAGAAGTAGAAAAATATTATGAGGAAAGAAAAGTTGTTTCAAATCTTTTAGATTTTATAGATGATGAAATAATAAAAATTACTTATTGTGACTTAAGTGGAACAGAAAGAAATGTTTATCCCCATATAGAAAATGAGAAAGATTGTCAAATTGTTGTTTCAGGTGAAATTTGGTTAGATATAAGTCATTTAGAATCCAATAAAGGAATAGCGTTAGAAGCTCTTCAAAAAGAGCTGGGAGTAGATTATGAGGAAACTATGATTTTTGGAGATTATTTAAATGATTTAGAAATGTTAAAAAAAGGTAAATATAGTTTTGCAATGGAAAACGCACATGAGGAAATAAAGAAAATATCAAATTTTATAGCAAAAAGTAACAATGAAAATGGAGTTTTAGAGGAGCTGAAAAAAATTATTTAATCTTATTTTAAGGAGGGGAATTTTTTATAATGAGAAAATGTATGAGAGTAATATTTATGTTAATTCTGACGGTAAATATTTTTGCTGAGTATAAATTTCCAATGAAAAATCCATATGTGGCTACAATAGTTGGAAGTTCTAAAATTATGACAAAAGGGATACCTAATGAGGTGCCTACTAAAGAGTTTAAAATTATGTTAGAAAGAAGTAATAAAGTGCCTGCAAATATGTGGTTTGATAAAGGATTTAATTTTTCTTTAAGCAAACAAAAAGGAAAAGCTCCTTTAATTTTTGTTTTATCAGGAACAGGTTCAGCATATAACTCTACAAGAACAAAAAACTTTCAAAAAATATTTTATAATGCAGGATATCACGTATTAACTGTAACATCAGTGTTTAACTCTAATTTTATATTAAATGTATCAAATAGTCAGGTGCCTGGAGTTTTGATTCAGGACGGTTTAGATTTGTATAATATTATGGGAGATATGTTAGAAAAAGTAAAAAAAGAAGAGAAAGTTGAAATAACAGATACATATTTAATGGGATATAGTATGGGAGCAACACACTCAGCAGTTTTATCTTATTTAGATTCTCAAGGAAAAGATTTTAACTTTAAAAGAGTTTACATGGTTAATCCATCTATTAATCTGTATTATTCGGCAACTACTTTAGATAATATGTTGTCAAAAAATATAGAAAATAAAGGACAAATAGTGGAAATTATTGATGAAGTAATGGAAGTAGTAAAAAAGAATATTTCACCTAGTGACTTACAAATAACAGAAGAGGGAATATATTCAATTTTTGAAAAACAAGAATTATCTAATAAAGAGATGGAAAGATTAATAGGGCTTGCTTTTAATTTAACATCAATTGATTTAAATTATATTGTAGATCAAATAAATGGTACCCATGTATATTCAAATACAACTCCAGGAAAATTTTCAAAAATGTATCCTTATTTTGAAAGTATTAACTTTGCAAACTTTAGTGATTATTTAAATAAATTAGCTTATCCATATTATTTAAAAATATTAGGTGGAGATTTAACTTTTAACGATGTTTTAAAATATGGCGATTTAAGAATAATTAAAAGTTATTTAGAGAAAGAAGATAAAATAGTAGCAGTAACTAATGAAGATGATTTTATTTTATCTGATAAGGATAGAGGTTTTATAAAAAATGTATTTAAAGAAAGAAGTTTGATATATCCTTATGGTGGGCACTGTGGAAATATGTTTTATCAAACTAATGTGGATAAAATGTTAGAGTTTTTAGAGAAGGGGGTGTTCAACAATGAATTATAAAAAGTTATGCTTAATGATAAGTTGTATATTTTTTATTAGCTGTTCTCCCTTAAAAACTAAAAATGATACTTCTGAAAAAAAACTTGAAAAAAAAGAAAGTTTAAATCAACACACTCATTTAAAGAGTAATGAGTACTTAAAATTAGGAAATGGAAAAGAGATTATATATGAACCAGAAGGAATAAGAAGTGAAGTTGTAGAAAAAAAGGAGATAAATGGAACTAAATTTATAGAAGTTTATGATCCGTTAGAACCTTTAAATAGGAGAATATACTATTTTAATTACTATTTAGATAAGTATGTTTTAATTCCAGCTGTTAATACTTATGAATTTATAGCACCAAAATTTGTTCAAAAAGGTGTGTCTAATTTCTTTTCAAATTTACAAGAGATAAATACGTTCATAAACTCAATATTACAATTTGAAGGAAGAAAAGCTACAATAACTTTTGTTAGATTTGGAATAAATTCAACAATTGGTATTTTAGGATTATTTGATGTAGCATCTGCTTTGGAATTACCAAAAACATATGAAGATTTTGGATTAACTTTAGCAAAATATGGAGTTGGAAATGGACCGTATTTAGTATTACCTGGTTTTGGACCATCTAATCTTAGAGATACAGCAGGTAAAGCAGTTGGAATAGCAAGTGTGTCAGAAATAAATCCATACGAACAACCTGTTGGTTTTGATGTTAATAACCCTGGAGTTACTGCAATGGGAGGAATTAATGCAAGAAAAGAAAATCAGAACTTTAGATACTATGGGACTGGAAGTCCTTTTGAATATGAGTATGTAAGATATTTCTATACTAAATATAGAGATACATTAATAGATGTAAATGATGTAAAAGTAAAGGGGAGAGGTGAATAGTTTTGAATTTACAAGAGTTTGTACTAAATTACAAAGATGATGTTGTTAAATCAATTCAGGAGTCAGTTAGAATTAAAAGTGTGCAAGAGGCGCCATTAGAAGGAATGCCTTTTGGAGAAGGACCTGCAAAAGCTCTAGAGCACATGTTAGATTTAGGAAAAAAATTAGGTTTTGAAGTTGAAAATTTTGATAATTATGCAGGTCATATTGATTTTGGTGTAGGTTCAGATGACGAGATGATAGGTATTCTTGGACATGTGGATGTTGTACCTGAGGGAAAAGGATGGGATCATCCACCATATGAAGCAAAAATAGTAGATGGTAAAATGTATGGAAGAGGAGTTTTAGATGATAAAGGTCCTACAATTGCGGCTTTATATGCATTGAAAGCTATTAAAGATTCAGGAGTTAAATTAAGTAGAAAAGTTAGAGTAATAGTAGGAGCTAATGAAGAAACTGGATGGGGATGTATGAACCATTATTTTGGAAAATTAAATATGCCACAGCCAGCAATGGCATTTACTCCAGACTCGTCATTTCCTGTAACTTATGCTGAAAAAGGAATATTACATTTAATGCTAAGTCAAGAGTACCAGGAAGAGTTAAATTTTTCAATAAAAGGTGGAGTAGCATTTAATTCAGTTCCAGATTCTGCTATAGGCTTATTTCCATTATCAATGAAAGATGAAATATTTTCAAATTTAGAAAAATATAATGAAGGAAAAGAGTTTAAGATAGTAGCAACTGAAAAAGATGGAAAAATAGAAATAATTTCTTTAGGAAAAGCTTCTCATGGAGCTAGACCAGCAAATGGATATAATGCAATATCAGCTTTATTTACTTTCTTATCAACTTTAAAAATTGAAGATGAAAAATTAAAAAATTTAGTAGAGTTCTTTAATGAGTATATAAAGATGGAGTATTCAGGAGAGAGATTAGGAATTAATTTTGAAGATGAACCATCTGGAGTATTAACATTAACTATTGGTAAAATTGAGTGTGAAGGTAAAAATGTAATGTTTGGATTTGATATTAGATATCCAGTTACATTTACAAAAGAACAAGTAATTGATCAAGTAGAAAAAAGAGCAAAAACTAAAAATTTAAATGTTTCAATAAGATCAGCTAAGAATCCGCTATATGTTCCTAAAGATAGTTTCTTGGTAACAACATTAATGGATATATATAAAGATATAACTGGTGATATAGATGCAGAGCCAGTTTCTATTGGTGGAGGAACTTATGCTAGAGCTGTAACAAATGGAGTTGCATTTGGAGCTTTATTAAAAGATCAAGAGGATAATATGCATCAAAAAAATGAATATTTAGAATTAGATAAATTAGACACTTGGTTAAAAATATATGTTCAAGCAATATATGATTTAGCAAAATAAAAGTGTAAGAAAAAACTGCAGTATTGCAGTTTTTTTATTTTTTGCAAAAATAAAAAATAGACAAAAATACTAAAAAAATAGTACATGAGAAAAATTAGAATCTAT
The DNA here is from genome assembly GCF_947038635.1 of uncultured Cetobacterium sp. GTDB lineage: Bacteria > Fusobacteriota > Fusobacteriia > Fusobacteriales > Fusobacteriaceae > Cetobacterium_A. The sequence goes on from NZ_CAMQXC010000004.1 coordinate 19,736, forward strand.
ATTAATAATAATTATATATTTTATTAATATAGATATAATAAAAATATATTTTTAAAAAACTATAATATAAAATATATTAATTCAAATAATAAAAATTAAAATAAAGTTGTAGGGAGGGATAAGGATTTATGAAAAAATTTTTTTTAATTTTAATGAGTTTTTTATTATCAATAGTTAGTATGGGACAAGCACCATATCACATTGGAGTAATAACAGGAACAGTTTCTCAATCAGAAGATGGACTGAGAGGAGCTGAAGAAGCCATAAAATTATATGGAGCAGCAGATAAGGGTGGAGAGATAGTTCATGTAACTTATCCAGATAATTTTATGCAAGAGATGGAGACAACAATCTCTCAAATGGTAAGTTTAGCAGATGATCCTAAAATGAAAGCTATTGTTGTAGGAGAAGCAATTCCAGGAACAGTAGAAGCATTTAGAAGAATTAGAGAAAAAAGACCTGATATTTTACTTTTAGCAAATTCTCCACATGAAGATCCAGAAATGATTGGAGAGGTTTCAGATTTAGTTGTTAATCCAGATAGTATAGCAAGAGGTTACTTAATAGTAAAAGCAGCAAAAGAGATGGGAGCAGACAAGTTTATGCATATATCATTTCCGAGACATATGAGTTATGAGCTTCTATCAAAAAGAAGAAATGTAATGAAAGTTGCTGCAAATGATTTAGGAATGGAGTTTATTGAAATGACAGCCCCGGATCCCGTAAGTGATGTAGGAGTCGCAGGAGCACAACAATTTATTTTAGAGCAAGTTCCAAATTGGATAACTAAATATGGAGATAAAACAGCTTTTTTTGCAACAAATGATGCTCATACAGAGCCGTTATTAAAAAGAGTTGCAGAGAAAGGTGGATACTTTGTTGAAGCAGATTTACCATCGCCTACAATGGGATATCCAGGAGCTTTAGGAATACAATTTACAGAAGATGAAAAAGGAAATTGGCCAAAGATTTTAGAAAAAGTTGAAAAAACTGTAGAAGAAAAAGGTGGAGCAAAAAGAATGGGAACATGGGCTTATTCGTATAATTTCTCTGTTACAGTTTCTTTAGTTGATTTAGCAAAAGAAGTACTAGATGGTAAAGCTCAAATAGATGATTTTGATGCTTTAAAAGAAGTTCTGGCAAAAAATACTCCAGGAGCTCAATGGAATGGAAGTAATTATGTAGATGTTAGAGGAGTAGAAAAAGAGAATTTCTATTTATTATATCAAGATACATATGTTTTAGGAAAAGGTTATTTAAAAATGACAGAACTAGAAGTGCCAGAAAAATATTTTTCAATAAAATAATTGAAATTATTGACCACTAGACTTTACCTGACTAGTGGTCAAAATTTTTGATAGAGGTATAGGAGGAAGTGATATAATGCAAAAAGAACTTTTAAGGATGTCAGGAGTATCTAAGAGTTTTGGAGAAAACACAGTATTAAAAGATATAAATTTTACGATAAAAGAGGGAGAGATAGTAGGTCTTGTTGGAGAAAATGGTGCAGGGAAATCTACTTTAATGAAGATAATATTTGGAATGTCTCTAATAGAAGAAACTGGTGGATATAATGGAGAAATGATTTTTCAAGGTAAAAAAGTACATTTTAAAAGTTCTTTTGATGCTTTAAATGCGGGAATAGGAATGGTTCATCAAGAATTTTCTTTAATTCCAGGATTTAAGGCTTCAGAGAATATAGTTTTAAATAGAGAGAGTTTAAAAAGGTCTTTTGTGAAAGAAATATTTGGAGAAAGAATAAGTAAAATAGATTTTGAAAAAGATAGAGAACGAGCAAAGATTGCGATGTCACATTTAGGAGTTGATTTGAATGTAGATACCAAAGTTGATGAGATGCCTGTAGCGCATATGCAATTTACAGAGATTGCAAGAGAAATAGAGAGAGAAAATGTAAAGTTATTAGTTTTAGATGAGCCAACTGCAGTTTTAACAGAAAAAGAAGCTGAAATTTTATTAAAAACAATGAAAAGATTAGCTAGTGAAGGAATAGCAATTATATTTATAACTCATAGATTAAATGAAATTATGGATGTCTCAGATAGGATTATAGTTTTAAGAGATGGTATTATGATGAGTGAATTAGAAACATCAGAAACTAATGTAGATGAAATTACAAAATTAATGATAGGTAGAGAGATAGGAGGGAAAGCTAAAAAAGAAGAGAAAAAAGAGAATAACCCAGAAATTATTTTAGAAATGAAAAAGTTATGGGTAGATATGCCAGGAGAAAAAGCTAAGAATATAAATTTAAAAGTTCGAAAAGGTGAAATAATAGGATTAGGAGGAATGGCTGGTCAAGGGAAAGTAGGAATAGCTAATGGAGTAATGGGACTTTATCCAGCAGGGGGAGAGGTTATATATAAAAATGAAAAAATAAATTTAAACAATCCTAAAATTCCTTTAGAGAAAGGTATGTATTTTGTATCTGAAGATAGAAAAGAAGTTGGACTCATACTTGATGAAAAGATAAGTATGAATATAGCTTATCCATCAATATATATAAAAAGTAAATTTTTAAAAGAAAAATATTTTGGACTATTAAAAAGTATAGATGAAAAAGAAATAGACAAAAATAGTGAACATTACATTGAGAAATTAGAGATTAAATGTATGGGTGGGAACCAAAGGGTAGGAGAACTAAGTGGTGGAAACCAACAAAAAGTATGCTTAGCAAAAGCATTTACAATAAACCCAGATATACTTTTTATATCAGAACCTACAAGAGGAATCGATATTGGAGCAAAAAAAATTGTTCTTGAAACATTGAAAGAATATAATAAAAATAGTGGGATGACAATAATTTTAACTTCGTCAGAATTAGAAGAGTTAAGATCAGTTTGCGATAGAATCGCAATTGTAACGGAGGGTGAAATTGCAGGTATTTTATCTCCAGAGGATGACCTGTTAGAGTTTGGAAAATTAATGACAGGAGTTAAGGGGGATAAAAATGAATGAGAATATAGTAAAAAAAATAAAAGAGATAGGATTACCAAGAATAATAATAGCCTTGTTTTTACTTTCGCTATATATACTAGCACCTTTTGTAGGAGTTAATTTAAAAGTAGCTTTTCAGGATACTTTAATTAGAGTAGGAATGAATATAATATTAGTATTATCTCTTATTCCAATGATTCAAGGAGGAACAGGATTAAACTTTGGTATGCCTTTAGGTGTAGAGGCAGGATTACTTGGAGCAGTTTTAAGTATAGAACTAGGATTAACTGGATTACTTGGATTTTTAGGTGCAATATTAATATCATTACCAATATCAATATTATTTGGTTATGGATATGGCTCTATATTAAATAGAGTTAAAGGTGGAGAGATGATGATAGCAACGTATGTTGGGTTTTCATCAGTTGCATTTATGTGTATTATGTGGCTCGTATTACCTTTTAAAAAGCCGGATATGATTTGGGCATATGGTGGAGAGGGATTAAGAACAACAATAAGTGTTGAAGGGTATTGGAATAAAATTTTAGGTGCAATATTTTCTTCCTCAGGAAATTTTAGTTATATTGGAGAGATAGTATTCTTTTTATTATTGGCATTTTTAATAAAAGAATATTTTAAAAGTAGGAATGGATTAGCTATGAAAGCTGTTGGAGCTAATGAAAAATTTGCTAGATCAATAGGTGTTGATATTAACAAAGCGAGAATAAATTCAGTTATAATGTCAACTATGATAGCAGGTATCGGAATAATTGTTTACCAACAAAGTTTTGGATTTATACAGTTATATTTAGCGCCTTTTTATATGGCATTTCCTGCTATAGCAGCAATTTTAATTGGAGGAGCTTCAGTGAGAAAAGCTTCTATATTTAATGTTATCATTGGAACTGTTTTGTTTCAAGGAGTTATAACAATGACTCCAATAGTAATAAGCGGATTGATAAAAACAGATATGTCAGAAACTATAAGAGTTATAATATCAAATGGAATGATAATTTATGCATTAACTAGAAAAGGAGGAGAAAGATAATGGAGAAAATAAAAAGTTTTTTACAAAAGAATATAGTTCCAATTTTTATTTTAATCTTTATTTCTTCAATAATTCCAATATCTAAATTAACTCCTCAATACTTAATTCAAGAGATGATATTAAGATTAGATAGAAATTTATTTTTAGTTTTATCACTATTAATCCCAATAATAGCTGGAATGGGATTAAACTTTGGTATCGTTTTAGGAGCAATGGCTGGACAAATAGCCCTTATTTTTATAACAGAATATAGAATAATAGGATGGCAGGGTGTATTTTTAGCTATGATTTTATCAACTCCCATAGCAATGGCTTTGGGGTACTTTAGTGGAAATATATTAAATAAATCTAAAGGAAAAGAGATGATAACTTCTATGATCTTAGGGTTATTTATGAATGGAATTTATCAATTAGTTGTTCTGTATGGAATGGGAAGTATAATAAAGATATCAAACCCAAAATTGATACTTTCAAGAGGGAGTGGAATAAGAAATGCAATAGATTTGCAAGGTGTTAGAAGAGGATTAGATAACCTATTAGAGATAGATGTTTTGGGACAAAAAATACCAGCAGCAACATTTTTGTTAGTAGGGCTTTTATGCATATTTATAGTTTGGTTTAGAAAAACTAAATTAGGACAAGATATGAGAGCCGTAGGACAAAATATTGAAATAGCTAGAGCTGCAGGAATAAATGTAGATAGAACAAGAGTTTTAGCTATTGTAATATCAACGGTACTTGCAGGGTTTGGGCAGATTATATATTTACAAAATATAGGAACTATGAATACTTATAATAGTCATGAACAAATAGGGATGTTTTCTATTGCTGCTTTATTAATAGGAGGAGCATCAGCTGTTAAAGCAAGTATTCCAAACGCAATAACAGGAATTATTTTATTTCATATGATGTTTATTATTTCCCCAGTGGCAGGAAAAGAACTGATGGGGTCAGCTCAAATAGGAGAGTATTTTAGAGTGTTTGTATCATATGGAATAATAGCTTTAGTTTTAGTGATGCATGAATGGAGAAGAGAACGAGAGAAACGGGCAGAAAGAGCAAATGAGATCTCTAATAGTAAGGGGGAAACTATATGAGAAAAAAGTTAAGCATATTGATATTTTTGTTGATTGTATGTTTAATTGGTTGGGTTTTATATTCAACAGGTCAAGAACATACTCTAATTGTAAATAACAGTTATAAAAATAAAGATATGAGTACAAATATAGTGATAAAAATTTCTGGAGAAAAAGATAAAAAAATAGGAAAGAATAAAAAAGCTGTATTTGATTTGAAAGGAATAACTCATAAATTTTCTATTGTGGTAAATGAAAAAGAAATTGATGGAGTTATAAATTTTAAGATGAATAAAAGTGGAGAACTAGAAGTGGAGAAGTTTTTAAATAATGAAGAAAATTGGTTAAAAACAATTAATCAATATTAAAAGGAGAGAATATAGTATTCTCTCCTTTTAATTTATAAATGTACTCTCTTTTAAATATTTAGTATCGTCACCAGCTATAAAAATTATTGAGTTGTTAGATAAAAGATCAATGACCTCTTTAGAAAGTTCAGTTGGAATAGCAGGGCATCCAAGAGTTCTTCCTAAAAATCCCATTTGATCGATATATTTTTTAGATGCGTAATCAGCACCATGTATAACAATTGCTCTGTCGTAAGCATTAGAGTTAAAACGATTTTCTAGACCTTTTAATCTTAAAGAATAACCATAGTTTCCAAAATATGGCTTTGTATCAGTAATAAAAAATCCAAGAGAACTTTGGAAAGAGTTAGGTGCGTTAGAGAATTTTGTAGCAAGAACTTTTCCACTGTTTTTTCCATGAGAAACATAAGTATAATAAAGTAACTTTTTTTTCTTTAAATCAATAACTGAGAATCTTGGTTCAGTAGATGGTTTAGTAAAATCAATAACTGTTAAAAATTGAAAAGTTTTTCCTTTAATTTTAGAAGCTCCTTTTACGGCATTTTTAAATACACTATAATTCATTTTATCTTTTAGTTCCAATGATTTATAGAGAGATGAAGTAGAGCTAAAAACAGTCATATAAAGAATCAAGAATAAAAATAATAATTTTTGTTTCATAAACCACTCCTGAAAAATAAAATTTTGTTTTTTTTATTATAACAAAAAATAGGTCAAAAAGTAGAGAAAAAAATAAAAAAATGAGAAAATTCTTATTAAGAATTTTCCCATTATATTTTATAAAGTAACAACAATTGATTTAAAAATTTTATAAGTAACAAATCCAGGTTTAGCTCCCTTAGGTTTATTTAAATATTTAATTTGTGTGTAATCAACAGTAAGTTTAGTTCCTTTAGGTAACTTTGATTGTTGACCACAAAACACAGCGATATCATAAATAGATTTCTCGGATAATGATTCATTGGCGTTTACGACAGCATGAGTTCCAGGCATATCTTTACAGTGAAACCACATGTCTTCTCTATGAGAATATTTAGTTGTTAAAGCATCATTTTCTAAATTATTTCGACCATATCGAACTAAAATACCATCAATAGTAATTTCTCCAAAATTAAAAGTTTTAATAGCTTGTTTTTTAATACTTTTTTTATGTTTTGTTTTAGAAGGAACTTTTAAATAACCTTGACTAGAAAGCTCTTCTTCAATTAACTTTAGATTTTCTTTAGAATCACTATTATTAATAAAAGATTCAACACCTAAAAAATATTTTAAATTATCAGATATTTCAATTAATCTTTTTTGATTATATTCCATACCTTTTTTTAACTTATTATATTTTTTATATATTTTTTCTAAATTTATTTGAGGTGTAACCAATGGATCTAAAGGAATTGTACACATGCAATCATTATAGAAATCATAAAGTTCTACTTCATTCATGCCTTTTTTTAAAGAATATAAAGAGGCAGCTAATATATCTCCGAGCTCTCTATATCTATCAAAGTTTTTTTTCTCTTCAAGATCTTTTTTTATAGAAATAATTACTTTTTCAGATTTTTTAATCTCTTTTTTTATACAAGACATAAGTTTATCTTTTAAAATTTTAAAAGTATTAGATAAATTTTGATTATTTAAATAAAAATTTATCAACTCTTGGAATGAAGAGTATGTAATTACCGTGGCATACTCTTTGGGCTCTATATTTAAAACAGTAGCTAAGATAATTTCATTATGTTCATTAAAAAATATTTTAGGAGCTATTTCATCTTTTAAAATATCTTTTAAGTTTTCAAATGATGTAAGTGAATTAGCAAGAGTTTTTCCAAGTCCTTCTATGTTTTTAAGAAGTGATTTTTCATTTTTCTCTTTAAGAAACTCCTCTTCGTTTAAGTTTAAGGGAGAAAGTTTTTTTTCAAGAGACGGTGTTGAATAATCAATTCCAGGGAATAATACTCTACTTGGATTCTCCTCAATAGAAAAACGTTTTATAGAATCTAGGACTTTATTTTCTTTTGTAGTAAGAATAAGATTAGAGTGCTTTCCCATCATCTCAAAATATAAGTTATAAATTTTTACTTCTCCAAGTTCATTCAGTTTAGAAAAAGTAAAAATAAGAATTCTGTCATATCCTAATTGATTAATAGATATTAAAGTTGAGCCGACAATATATTTTTTTAAGTTTAAGGCAAAAGAACTATTTTCTTCTAATAAATTATCCTCTTTTGTATCTGATAGGTAGCATAATGAAAGAGAAGGGAAACAAGAGAGTATAAATCTCTGTTTCCCAAAATTAATACTTACAGCAAGCGAACTAGTTTGAACTACTTTATTGACACCTTTTCCTTTTAAAGAAGTTTCTAGCTCGGTTTTAATTTTATTTAAAGATATACCATCAAGGTACAGCATTATTCTTCAACCTTTATAGCAATAAGATTTTTTGCATCTAAAAGATTAACTTTTAAAATAGAACCGTCCTCTTTTTCAAGTGCTACCTTATCTTTTTCTTCAGATTCTATGATTTTAACTGTTGAGTAATGTTCTATTCCGTTATTAGCAAAATAATCCTGTATAATAGGAGTTCCTTTAACTTCGTTAATAGATACTACAGCTCCTACAGGAAACTCTGTAACAGAGTGAGGTTTAAAAAATTCTGTTTTGTCTTTTAAATTTTTTAAAATTAATTCAAAAGTTTCAGTAAAATGATTTAAATCCTTTTCTGGAATATTTTCTGTAATAGTTGAAATTATATTTTTATGATAAGTGTTATGATAGTTTAATGCTTCAATTCCTTTTTTAGATAGAGAAACATAAACTTTTCTTCTATCAGCATCAGAACGAACTCTATCGATAAACCCTTTTTCTCTTAGTTTTGTAATTGCAACTGTAGCAGTTCCCATAGTAATTCCAAGTCTATCAGATAACTCATTCATACTAAGTGACTCTTTTCCAATAGCTTCAATTATGTGTAGCTCAGTATGAGTTATACATTTTATTCCTCTTTTTAATGCTAAATCTTCTGTTTCATAGAAAAGCTTGTAAAAGTTTTCTAAGACATCATTTACTTTATTTATATTATTCATAATTATCTCTCCTTTAAAGATTTAATTCTCTCCTCATAATTACCAGAGAAAACATAAGAACCAGCAACAAAAATATTAGCTCCGGCATCAATACATTTTCCGATTGTTTCATTTGTTATTCCACCATCAACCTGGATATCAATAGTATTATTTAAATTACGAACTTCTTGAATTTTTTGGATTGAGTTTTCAATAAACTTTTGTCCTCCAAATCCAGGATTAACAGACATAATTAAAACCATGTCTAAATCATCAATAACATATTTTATCGCTTCAACAGGAGTAGCAGGATTTAAAGACACACCAGCTTTAACTCCAAAAGATTTAATCAATTGAATAGTTCTGTGAAGATGTTTTGTAGCTTCAGCATGAACAACAATTATGTCAGCACCGGCCTTAACAAAATCTTCAATATATCTTTCAGGTGCTTCAATCATAAGATGAACATCAAAAACTAAACTAGTTTTATTTCTAATGGCTTTTATAACAGGTGCTCCAAAAGTTATGTTAGGTACAAACATTCCATCCATAACATCAATATGTATATAATCGGCTCCAGCGTGGTCAATTGCTATAACTTCATTACCTAATTGACTAAAATCTGCTGAAAGAATTGATGGTGCTATCTTGATATCTTTTTTTATCATTTAAAATTTCACTCCTTTGTGTAATAGTTTAAGTAATAATATTTGTTCTAATATTTATTCCAAATTTCATTTTTAGATTTATCATAACAACGTTTGTAAAATTCATATCTTTCTTTTGTAATTTTTCCTGAATCAACAGCAGATTTTATACCACATTGAGGTTCATTTACGTGAACGCAGTTATTAAATTTACACCCATCTCCGAATTGATGAAATTCAGGAAAAAGTGATATTAGATCTTGAGCATCACTAGTAGGAGGTAGATCAACTGATGAAAATCCAGGAGTGTCAATAACAAAACCTCCACTCGGAAGAGTAAGCAGTTTACTATCTCTAGTTGTGTGTTTTCCAGCTCTTAATCTTTTACTTGTTTCACCTGTTTTTAATTCTTTGGAATCTTGTAACAGATTTAAAATACTTGACTTACCAACTCCAGAAGGTCCACCAAAAGCAGTAACTTTATCTTTTAAAAATGTTTTTAATTCATCCATACCAAGGTTTTTATAAGTTGATATATAAAAAACTGGAATATCTATCTTAGATAGGTATTCTAAATTAGATTTAATTTCCTCTAATTCCTCTTGTGATAAAAGATCTATTTTATTGATTATTAATACAGGACTGATTTTATTATATAAGCTATTTAATATTAAAATGTTTATTTTTTCATAGTCAATAGCAGGATCTTTAGCAGCAAATTGAATAACACCATAATCAATATTTGCAACTAAAGGTCTTCTCAAAAGATTTTTTCTGGGTTTAACTTCAGTTATAAAGCCATCTGCATCAAAAACAACGTAATCACCCACTGTACAATTTTCTCTTTTGTCTGATCTTTTTAAAATTCCTCTTAATTTACAAAGATATTCTTTTCCTTCACTTTCAATATTATAAAATCCTTGAATTTTATTGATAACAATTCCTTCGATAATAATTCACTCTCCTTAAATTAATAACTAACAACAATATCAATGATAGTTCCAGCAGGAACAGTTTCACCAATATGAGTAGTTTCAACAACAATTCCTTTTTCTAAATTAGGAATTACTTTTTCTTTAACAACACCAACAATAAGACCTTTTGAAATTAATTCATTAGTAGCCTCTTCGTATGTAAATCCTATTGTATCAGGAACTTCAACAGAAGCAACTGAGTTAGAATTACTTAATAAAAGTGATACTCCTTTATTCTTTTGAGTGTTTTGGCCTAAAGATGGAGTTGTGGCTAAAACAGTATTGTATGGCAAGTTTGAAGATGTATAAGAAACTTTTTTTATTTTAACTCCCTCTTCTTGGAGTTTAGCTGAAACTTCGATAAGGTTTTTATTTGTAAAATCAGGCATAGTGTAGTCATCTTTACCTTTGCTTAACCAAACTCTAACAGTTCTTCCCTCTTTTACAACTTTTTCAGGAGCTGGATTTTGTTTAAAGATAGTTCCAATGGGTAAATCAGAAAAATCATTTCCTGCAATAATTACATTTACTTTATCAATAGATGGTATTTTTTCTATCTGTTTTAGATTCATTCCAACAAGATTTGGTAGTGAATAAAAACTTTTGTTAAAATATGTTTTTAAGAATATATTAAAACTAAAAAAACAGATAAAAACAATAAGTATACATGATAGCAAATATGCTAAATATTTTTTCATTTTTCCTCCTAAAGTGGTGCTATGAAATTAAATAATAAAATACTCTAAATACTTATAAAATAATATCATAGTGGCACTAAAATATCAATAATTACTTGATAAATAGTAGCTTAAATGATAGAATATTTTGTAAACTATTATTTGAAAATTAGGAGGGTAAAATGGATTACACAATAGAGAAAATGATTTCTGAAGGTGATTTACAAGCTAGAATAAGAGAGGTTGCAAAAGAGATTGAAAAGGATTATGAAGGAAAAGATCTTATTTGTGTAGGTCTACTTAAGGGATCAATCATGTTCATGGCAGATTTACTAAAGAATGTAGAATTAGATTTAGCTATGGATTTCATGAAAGTCTCTAGTTACCATGGAGGAACTGATAGTACAGGTGTAGTAAAGATTTTAAAAGATGTTGATGAAGATTTAACAGGAAAAGATGTTTTAATTATAGAGGATATAATCGATACAGGTTTAACTTTAGAATCAGTTAAAAAATTCTTAATGTCAAAACAGCCAAAATCTTTAAAAGTTTGTTCTTTATTAGATAAGCCAAGTAGAAGAAAAGTAGAGATGGTTGGAGAGTATATTGGATTTGAAATTCCAGATGAGTTTGTAGTTGGATATGGTTTAGACTATGATGAACTATATAGAAACCTTCCTTATATTGGAAAAGTAGTTAGAAAGTAAAAAAAAGTAAAAGGAGGAAAGATGTCCTTTAAACATAAGAAAAAATTTGGACAAAACTTCTTAACAGATCAAAATGATGTTTTGAACAAAATTATGGAAGTTTCAAACGTTAAAGACGATGAACATATAGTTGAAATTGGTCCAGGAGAAGGTGCATTAACGGCTTTATTATTAGAAAGAGCTAAAAATGTAACGTGCATTGAAATTGATACTGATTTAGAAAAGATACTTACAAAAAAATATTCATCAAACCCTAAATTTAATTTAATAATGCAGGATGTTTTAACAGTAGATTTAAAAAGTGTATTAAGTAAAGGAAGAGTAGTTGCTAACATTCCTTACTATATAACATCACCAATTATAAATAAAATCATTGAAAATAGAGATATAATAAGTGAAATGTTTATAATGGTTCAAAAAGAAGTTGCAGAAAGAGTGTGCTCAAAATCTGGAAAAGAGAGAAGCGTATTGACACTAGCTGTAGAGTATTATGGAGAAGCAGAGTATTTATTTACAATACCAAAAGCATTTTTTACGCCACCACCAAAGGTAGATTCAGCTTTTATGTCAATAAAGTTTTACAATGATAGAAGATATGAGGATCGAATTTCAGAGAGCCTATTTTTTAAATATGTAAAAGCAGCTTTTTCAAACAAAAGAAAAAATATCATAAATAATCTAACAACTTTAGGGTATTCTAAAGATTTTATAAGAGAAAAATTAGAAAAATTAGGAATATCAGAAACAGAAAGAGCTGAAAATTTAACAATTGAACAGTTTATAGATTTAGCTGAGATATTTGAAGAAGAATAAAACTTTTAATAAGTGAGGCATGGATAAAAGAGGGGATTTCCTAATTTTTGAAAGCCTCCTTTTAGCTTAAATAAGGAGTAAAAATGGACAGTTATGAATTTAAAATAAAAACAAAACGTGAGGATATAGATTTTATTAATAAAATAATGGAAGCATATGAGGGCGTTGGAATTGTAAGAACAAAAAATGCAGATGAGGGAGATTTAACAATAGTTTCTACAACTGATTTTAAAGAGGATGTTAGAATGATTGTTGAAGATTTAAATAGAAAGTGGGTAAAAGCTGAAATAGTTTGGGAAGGACCTTGGTCTGGAGAGTTATAAAATAAAAATTTAGGAGGATAAATTTATGGAAAAATTAGAGTTATTAATTAATTATATTATAGGTGAATTAGTAGAAACAAAAGAGGGAATCAGAATAAGTTATGACTTAATAGATGATACTGTAACTTTCAAAGTAAGTGTTGCTCAAGGTGAAATGGGAAGAGTTATTGGAAAAAATGGTTTAACAGCAAATGCAATAAGAGGAGTTATGCAAGCAGCAGGGGTTAAAGATAGATTAAATGTAAATGTTGAATTTGTAGACTAAAATTTAAAAGAATTAAAGGAGAATATTAATGGAGTTATTAGCAGTTGGAAGAGTTTCAGGAACTCATCACTTAAAGGGAGCAATAAAAGTTACTTCAAATATAGATAATTTAGAGATTTTAAGTGGAAATAAAGTTATGATTGAGCTACCATCAGGAGAGGTAAAAATTTTAACTATAAAAAAAGTATCAAGCATGATAGATAAAAAATGGATTGTAGAATTTGAAGAGTTAACAAATAAAACAGATGCTGGTTTAATTCAAAATGGAGTTATAAAAGTAAGAAGAGATCTTTTAGGAATTGAAGAAGATGAGTTTTTAGCTAATGATGTAATGGGAATGAAAGTTATAACAGAGGATGGCGAAAATATAGGTGAAGTTGTAGATATATATGAAACTGCAGCACATGATATCTATGTTATAGAAGATGAAGAGTTTGAAACAATGATTCCAGATGTAGAAGTTTTTATAAAAAATATAGATTTTAATAAAAGAGAGATATTAGTTTCTTTAATTGAAGGAATGAGAGAAAGAAAGAAAGATTAAGGAGAACGTTGTGAAAATAAATATATTAACACTATTTCCAGAGTTTTTTAATTCTTTTAAAGAGCATAGTATTATAAAAAGAGCTGTGGAAAGAGAGCAGGTAGAAATTAACATAGTTAATATAAGGGATTTCGCTGAAGGGAAACATAAGCAGTGTGATGATATACCTTTTGGAGGAGGAGCTGGAATGGTTATGAAACCAGAACCATTATTAAGAGCTCTAGAGGGGAATAAAGGAAAAGTTATTTATACATCTCCCCAAGGTGTAAAATTAAATCAAGTATTAGCATGTGAGTTATCTACTGAAAAAGAGATAACTATAATAGCAGGTCATTATGAAGGAATAGATGAGAGAGTAATTGATAGCAAAGTAGATTTAGAGATATCTTTAGGTGACTTTGTTTTAACAGGTGGAGAGTTACCAGCTATGGTAATATCAGATGCGATAGTTCGTCTTATTCCTGGAGTTATAAAAAAAGAATCTTATGAAAATGATTCTTTTTATAATGGATTATTAGATTACCCTCATTATACTAGACCAGCTGAATTTGAGGGATTAAAAGTTCCAGAAGTTTTGATGTCCGGTCATCATAAAAATATAGATGAATGGAGATTAAAACAGAGTTTAGAAAGAACTTTAAAAAGACGACCAGAGCTTTTAAAAGATAGAGAGTTTAGTAAACTAGAAAAAAAACTTTTAAAAGAGATAAAAGAGGAGCAAGAGATATGATATATAAATTAGGAGAGCTAGTTCCAAAAATTGGAAAGAATAATCTTATTATTGATAATGCGACTATAATTGGAGATGTAGAGACTGGAGAAAATGTAAGTATCTGGTTTTCAGCAGTTTTAAGAGCTGATATGAGTAAAATTAAAGTTGGAAATAATTCAAATATTCAAGATAATACAACAGTTCATGGAGATACACCATATCCTGTAACAATAGGTGAAAATGTAACAATAGGACATAATTGTATTATACATGGATGTGAAATAGGAGATAATGTCATAATAGGAATGGGATCAATTTTATTAAATGGAGCTAAAATTCCTAAAAACTGTATCGTAGGAGCGGGAAGTTTAGTTACTGATAAGTTAGAAGCTCAAGAAGGAGATTTGATAATAGGTTCTCCTGCAAAGGTAGTAAAAAAACTTTCTGATAAAAATATAGATTATTTAAAATATGCTAATAAAGTGTATTTAGAAAAAATAGAAATGTACAAAAAATTAGAGAGAATAGGGTAGGTAAGATTAATGAGAAAAGCAATATATTTAGGACTAGTTCACTCACCAGTTTACAATAAAAGAGGAGATGTGGTTTGTACATCAGTAACAAACTTTGATATTCATGATATTTCAAGAACATGTAGAACATATGATGTAAATCAATACCATATTATAGTATCTGTAGATGCACAAAAAAAACTTACAGAAAGAATTATTGGATATTGGCAAGAAGGATTTGGAACAGGATATAATAGGGATAGAGAGGAAGCTTTTGGTAGAACAAGAGTTTATGAATCAATAGAAAAAAGTATTTCTGAAATAGAAGAAAGAGAGGGAAAAAGACCTCTAATAATAACAACATCAGCAAAAATATTTCCAAACTCAATAAGTTATAAAAATTTATCTGAAAAAATGATTAATGATGATCAGCCATATTTAATATTATTTGGAACAGGTTGGGGATTAATAGATGAAGTAATGAATATGTCAGATTATATATTAGAACCAATTAGAGGAAATGCAGAATATAATCATTTATCTGTTAGATCAGCAGTTTCAATAATTTTAGATAGATTATTAGGAGAAAATTAATTGAGAAGAGAAATTAGAATAAGACCTCAAAGAAATATTTTTAAAGATATGGGGATTGAAAATATAGAAATAACAGAGATTGTTTTTAGTGAAAGAAATAAAAAAATGGATCTTATCTGTGTGGTTTCTACTCCTCAGGATTTAAAAGGATTAGATAAGGCTTATGAAAATTTAAAAAAGAAGTTTGGAAATGAATTAGATATTAATTTCAAAATAGATTATTTAACGAAAGAGATTACAAAAGAAAATTTTTTAGAAATTATTGAAAGAGTTATTGAAAAATTAAAAAGAACTAATGCCATTTCAAAATCATTTTTATATCTATATAGAATATCTATAAAAAATGAAGTAATTGATATTGAATTGAAAAATGAGATGGCAGTAGAAACACTGTATAGTTCAAATTTAGATATAAAAATACAAACTCTTTTAGAAAACTATGGAATTAGAGGGTTTAAAGTAAATTTCATATCAGGAGATTTTAATAGTGAGATAAAATCTATAGAAACTGAAATAGAAAATAAAATAATAACTTTAAATTCTAAAGTTGCTGAGAAAGTACCAACAGAAAAAGCACTAGCTCCACCAGTAGAAATAAAGTCAGCAGTACCTATGGGAAGAGGTGGATTTAGTAAAAAGAAAGATATAAAAAGTCCAAGTATGCCAATATCAGAGTTTAAAGAGTTAATAGAGAATGAGATAGCAGTTGTAGAAGGGGAATTATTTGCTACAGAAGGAAGAGAGTTAAGAACTGGAAAAATTCTTCAGGTTTTAAGAATAACTGATGGAGAGGACTCAATAACTGCTAAAATATTTTTAAATAGTCCAGAAGATTTTGATGTTAAAGTTGGAGATTTTGTAAAAATTAGTGGAAAGAAACAAATTGATAGCTTTGAAAATAACGAAGAGATAATTTTAGTAAATATATTAAATAAGTTGGATAAAGTAAAGTCTAAAAAAATAGATTCAGCTGATGAAAAAATGATTGAACTTCATACTCATACAAAAATGAGTGAAATGTGTGGGGTAGAAGATGTAAAAGGGATAGTTGGAAGAGCTTTAGAATATGGGCACAAAGCTGTCGCAATAACAGATTATGGTGTTGTTCATGCTTTTCCTTTTGCATATAAAGCAGCTAAAGGAAAAGATATAAAGATAATCTTTGGATGTGAAATGTATATGGTAGATGATACACAGCCAATGGTTCAGAATGCTAAAGATGTTTTAATAGATGAAGAAACGTATGTTGTATTTGACTTAGAAACTTTAGGTTTAAATTCTCATAAAAATGAGATTATAGAGATTGGAGCTGTAAAGTTACAAGGAAGAAGAATAGTAGATAGATATTCACAACTTATTAATCCAGGGAAAAAAATACCAAAGAAAATTCAAGATATAACAGGAATTGATGATTCTTTAGTTGAGAATATGCCAACTATAGATAAAATATTACCAGAATTTATGGCGTTTATAGGAGATGCTACTTTAGTAGCTCATAATGCACCATTTGATATGGGATTTTTAAAAAGAGATATAAAAAAATATTTAGAAATAGATTATAATCCAGCTGTTATAGATACATTACAAATGGCTAGAGATTTATATCCTAATCAAAAAGGATATGGATTAAAGCCGATGACAAAATTTTTAAAAGTAGCTTTAGAAAATCACCATAGAGCTGTTGATGACTCTCAAGCTACAGCAGCTATGTTTGCTATATTCTTAGAAAAATATTTAGAAAATGGAGTTACAAATCAGTTAGATATGACTGGAGCATTTCCATTGAATTATAGAAAGCAGGATATAAGAAACGTAATGGTTTTGGTTAAGGATTTGGTAGGACTAAAAAATCTATATAAATTAGTTTCACAAGCACATATTGATTACTTTGGAAGTAAAAAACCAAGAATTTTGAAAACTGTTTTAAATGAAAATAGAGAAGGGTTGATTATTGGAGCTCCAACTTCAATTCATTTTTCAAATAGTGGAGAGTTATCAGAAGCATACTTTAGGAATGATTTATCAAAAGTTGAAAGATTAATTGATTTTTATGATTATATTGAACTTCAACCTAGGATTGGATTTTCAGAATTTTTAGATAGTGATGAAACTGGAGCTATAGCTTCTTTCAAAGATGTTGAAAAAATGAATAGATATCTTTATAATTTAGGAAAAGAAAGAGGAAAGTTAATTACGGGGTCATCAAATGTACATTATTTAGAAAAAGAGGATCATAAAATAAGATCGATACTTCTTTATGGAAGTGGAAGTGTATTTAGAGAAAATCAATATAGAGTAGATAATGGTTTTTATTTTAGAACTACTGATGAATTGTTAGAAGAGTTTAACTATTTAGGAGAAGATGTATCTAAAGAGATTGTTGTTGAAGCAACAAATCAATTAAATGAGATGATTGAAAAAGTTCAACCTATTCCAAGTGGATTTTATCCGCCAAAAATAGATAATGCAGAAAATATAGTTAGGGAGATGACTTACACAAAAGCTTATGAGTTGTATGGAAATCCTTTGCCTGAAAATGTTGAGGCAAGAATAGAAAGAGAGTTAAAAGCAATTATAGGAAATGGTTTCTCCGTATTATATTTATCAGCTCAAAAACTAGTTAAAAAATCTTTAGATAATGGATATTTAGTTGGATCAAGAGGATCAGTTGGTTCATCAATTGTAGCTTATATGATGGGAATAACAGAAGTTAATGCTCTTTATCCACATTATTTATGCACTAATTCAGAGTGTAAACATTCAGAGTTTATTGAAAGAGAAGGAGCTGGAGTTGACTTACCAGATAAAATTTGTCCAAAATGTGGTATACAAATGAAAAAAGATGGACATTCAATTCCGTTTGAAGTATTTATGGGATTCAATGGAGACAAGGTTCCGGATATAGATTTAAACTTTTCAGGAGAGTATCAATCAGAAATCCATAGATATTGTGAAGATTTATTTGGAAAATCAAATGTATTTAAAGCTGGAACAATTTCTACTCTAGCAGAAAAAAATGCTGAAGGTTATGTAAGAAAATTCTTTGAAGATCATAGTATATTCTCAGGAAGAGCTGAAGTTATGAGAATGGCTCAAAAATGTGAAGGAGCTAAAAAAACAACAGGACAGCACCCAGGGGGAATGATTGTTGTTCCTCAAGGTAATTCAATATATGAGTTTTGTCCAGTTCAAAGACCTGCAAATGATCAAAATAGTGATTCAACAACAACTCACTATGATTATCACGTAATGGATGAACAATTAGTAAAATTAGATATATTAGGACATGATGATCCAACTACAATAAAGATGTTACAAGAGTATACAGGAGTAGACGTTTATGATATACCTTTAGGAGATCCAGAAACATTGAAAATCTTTTCAGGAACAGAGGCATTAGGTGTCACTCAAGAAGAGATAGGGTCAGTTGTAGGAACGTATGGAGTTCCAGAATTCGGAACAGGATTTGTTAGACAAATGCTAGTTGATACAATGCCCACAACTTTTGCGGAGTTAGTTAGAATATCAGGACTATCACACGGAACAGATGTATGGCTAAATAATGCGCAGGAGTTTGTAAGAGAAGGAAAAGCGACTCTATCTCAAGTAATATCTGTTAGAGATGACATTATGAACTTCTTGATAGATCAAGGTATTGAAAAAGGAACAGCTTTTAAAATTATGGAGTTTGTAAGAAAAGGACAACCAAGTAAAAATGTTGCTCAATGGAAAGAATACTCTGATTTGATGAAAAACCATGGAGTTCCAGAGTGGTATATAGAATCATGTAGAAGAATAAAGTATATGTTCCCTAAAGGACATGCAGTAGCATATGTTATGATGGCAATGAGAATAGCTTATTTTAAAGTTCACTATCCATTGGCTTTCTATGCAGCATACTTAAGTAGAAAAGTTGAAGATTTTGATTTTGAATTAATGAATGATTTGGTAAAAGTTAAAGAAAAAATTCAAGAATTAAATAGAGAACCAAAACTTGATGTTAAGAAAAAAGCTCAATTAGCAGTATGCGAAATAATAGTAGAGATGCATGCAAGAGGATTCGAATTTCTAAATTTAGATGTTTATAAATCTCACGGTTCTAAATTTACAATAGAAGATGGAAAGATAAGAGTTCCATTAATGGCATTAAATGGTTTAGGAGCATCAGTAATGGAAAATATAGTTAGAGAAAGAGATTTAGGAAGATTTATATCCTATGAAGATTTTAAAAGAAGAACAAAAACATCTCAAACAACTGTGGACAAGTTAAAGGAATTTAATTGTATAGAGTCTTTAAGTGAAACAAATCAGACGACTTTATTTTTCTAGGAGGAAAAGTGTTTAATATAAAAAAGCAATATTTAGGAGCAGGATTAGTTTGTTTAGCTGCAACAATGTGGGGATTTGACGGTATAGTGTTAACTCCTAGATTATATCAATTAAATGTAGCATATGTGGTATTTGTATTGCATCTTCTACCTTTAGTAGGTATGAGTATTTTATTTGGAAAATCGGAAATTACAAATATAAAAAAATTAAGTAAAGAAGATTTATTTTTCTATTTTTTAATAGCTTTATTTGGAGGAACTTTAGGAACACTATCTATTGTAAAAGCTTTATTTTTAGTAAACTTTAATCATCTGACAGTAGTTACTCTTTTACAAAAGTTACAACCAGTTTTTGCAATATTTCTTGCTAGAATTTTATTAGGAGAAAGAGTAGGAAAAAACTTTGTATTTTGGACGATAGCTGCATTAATGAGTGGATATTTATTAACATTCCAATTCTCTTTACCTCATTTTGAAGTTGGAGATAATATAGGTTTAGCAAGTATTTACGCTATTTTAGCTGCATTTTCTTTTGGTAGTTCAACAGTATTTGGTAAAAAAATACTGGCCCATTCTACTTTCAGAACAGCCCTATACACAAGATATTTATTCACATCAATTATAACTGGTTTAATAGTTATAGCTAATGGGAACTTAGGATGGTTTTTAAAAACAACTCCCCATCAGTGGATGATTTTTGTTATTATAGGTTTAACAACAGGAAGTGGAGCGGTATTACTTTATTATATAGGACTTAGATATATAAAAGCAAATATTGCAACTATGTGTGAATTGTGTTTTCCAGTTTCTTCAATAGTATTTGATTATATTTTCAATGGAAGATTATTATCTCCAGTTCAATTTATGAGTGCTGGTGTATTATTATTTACAATATATAAAATTACAAGAAATCAAAAAAATTAAAAAAATCTTGAAAAAAATGTTCTAAAAATATATAATAAAGTTGTAAAAAGTTATATAATAATGAAATTTGGAGGGGTTAAACCGTGGATTGTAATTTTACCTTAGAAGATATATTAAAAGCTAATGAAACTATAAAGGATTCATTAAAGAGAACACCTGTAGTAGAGTGTCCAACTCTTAGAGAGATGACTGGAAATGCAGTGTATTTTAAGTTAGAAAATCTTCAGAAAACAGGTTCGTTTAAATTAAGAGGAGCTTTAAATAAAATAGCAAGTCTTTCATCAGAGGAAAGAGCAGCGGGTGTTATTGCTTCTTCAGCAGGAAATCATGCTCAAGGAGTAGCGTTAGGAGCGGCAGCTCAAGGAATAAAAGCTACAATAGTTATGCCTGCAACAGCTCCATTAGCAAAAATTGCAGCTACAAAATCGTATGGTGCAGAGGTAATTTTAGAAGGTGAAGTTTACGATGATGCTTACAGAAAAGCTTGTGAAATTCAAAAAGAAACTGGAGCCACTTTTTTACACCCTTTTGATGATAAATTTGTAATGGCAGGACAAGGAACAATAGGATTAGAGATATTAGAAGACATACCGGATGTAGATGTTGTTTTAGTTCCTATTGGAGGAGGAGGAATTATTGGTGGTATAGCAAAAGCTATAAAATCATTAAGACCGGAAGCTAAAGTAATAGGGATTGAAGCCGCTCATGCAGCTTCAATGGCAGAAGCTGTTGCTATGAAAGAAATCTGTGAAATCTCAACAAAACCAACAATTGCAGATGGAATAGCTGTAAGAAAAGCAGGATGTGAGCCATTTAAAATAGTTCAGGAATGTGTTGATGAAATTGTAACTGTAACAGAAGATGAAATAGCAAAAGCAATACTATTTCTTATGGAAAAAAGTAAAGTTGTAGCTGAAGGAGCAGGAGCAACTACAGTTGCAGCAATTTTAGCTGGAAAAATAAAAGCTGAAAATAAAAAAGTTTGTGCTGTGATATCAGGTGGTAATATTGATATAAATCTTGTTGAAAGAGTTTTGAATAAGGCTCTTATACTTGAGGGAAGAAGGTTTGCATTTTCAATAGAACTTTCAGATAAAGTTGGAGAGATGGCAAAAGTAGTAGCTACTATTTGTGAAATGAATGCAAATATTTTAAGTATAAATCAAACTATGTATAGTCAAAATTTAGGAATAACTTCTCAAGAAGCAACTTTTGTATTAGAATGTTTTGATAAACAGCATCAAGAAAAAGTAAGAGAAAAATTAACAAATATGGGTTATAGAATGTATTAAAAAAATGGCTATCTAAAAAGATAGCCATTTTTACTATTTTAACAATTCTAACCATTTTTCAGTTGTTCTAGGAAAAGTATCAAGCTGAGTATCATCAATATAGAAAGTAGGAACAACATCAAAATCAAATTCAGAAACTTCAGAATTTAATTTTCGGTGAGCTTCTCTGAATTTACCAGATAATAAAGCATCAGCAAATTCAAATTTTGGTATTAATAAATTATCAGCAATTTCAATTAATATTTCAACATTTCCGATATCTTTATTATGTAGCCAATATGCTTCAAGAATGGCTCTAACATATTCGATTCCTTTGTCATATTTTTCAGCGATATATATTCCTTCAAAAGCTAGTGCTGTTCTAGGTTTTGGACTAATTGTTGGAAAATTAATTTCAATATTTTCCTCTTTTGCCCAATTAACTATATTTTTTGTAAAATACTCTTTACTGGCTTCATTAACTATTGGTTGAGGCATTGGTTCAGGTGAAAGCTCATAAGGAAAAAATCTAAATTCTGGTTTTAAATTTTTTTCTTTTAAAGCTTTTTCTAAAATTTTTTCTCCAACATAACAATAAGGGCATACAAAATCTAAAATTATTGATATTTTCATAAGTTCCTCCTTAAGTAATTACAATTATATTATTACTATTACAAGATATCAATATAAATCCTTTTAAAAAATAAAAAATAGTTGCATAAATTTTTTATTTATAGTATACTCCTTCTAACAATAGAAGAGAGGTTAGTTCACTTCCATAAAAGGAGCCTAAGGCCGACGGCGATGATCTTTATGACCCTGTGAATTAAGTATTGTGACGCTGCCATAACAATACGCTTATTAGTTTATAATTAAGTTCTCGAAGGCATACCAATTTAGGTATGTCTTTTTCTTTTGGGGTAGACATTAAAATTTGGGAGGATATAAATGTCAAAAACTTTTTTATTAACTTTTTTATCATTGAGTGCATTAGTATTTGCTAAAACTGAGTACAATGGAGAAAAATATCTAGGGAAAGGTGTAATAACAAATCTAGATGTAGAGGATTTGGAGAATGGAAAAATATATGAATTTTTCTTTGAAGGAACAGAGAATAGCTTAGGAAATCCATGGTATATTCCTGTTACAGTAATTAAAGGAGAAAAACCTGGTAAGAAATTTTTAATTAATTCAGGTGTTCATGGAAATGAATTGAATCCTATTTTAACTACTTATAAGATAAAAGAGAAATTAAAACCACAAGATTTAAAGGGAACAATAACAATAGTTCATGGAATGAATATACCTGGATTGTTAAATAATAATAGAGGCTATACATTTGGAGGAGGATCTGAAAGTACGTCAGATTTAAATAGACAAATGGACTCAGGAAAAACAGCAACTTCAGATCAAAAATATTCAACATTACTTTGGAATAATTTACTATCAAAAAATGCAGATAAAGTAATTGATTTACATACAAGTGGAAAAGGAAGCAAATTTCCATTATTTGTTTATGCTGATTTTAGAAATTCTGATATTAAAAAGATGGCAGAATTAACAAGAGCAGATATTGTAAAAATGGACAATGGAGAAAAGGGTTCTGTAGAAACATCATTTGTGGAATTGGGAATTCCGAGCATTACTTTTGAATTAGGATCTTCAGAAACACAAGAAGCTTTGATAGTAGAAAGAGCAACAAATGGAGTTATAAATAATCTTATTTATTGGGATAATTTAAGTGGAAAAAAAATAACACCAGAGATAGAGACATTTTATGGAAATTCATGGAGTCGTATTCGAGCGGAAAAAGGTGGTTTTGTAGAGACGAAAGTTAATGTGATGGATAAGGTAAAAAAAGGGGATATTTTATTTATTCAATACGATGCTTTTGGAAAAGTTTTAAAAAATTATGAAGCACCAAATGATGGAGTAGTAGCAAGTATAAAAGATTATCCTTTTAGTGAACCAGGAGATTCTTTAGGAAGAGTTATAGAATATGATTCAAAAGATAAAGATCAAATTTTAAAATAAATAAAAATGGGCTGATTAGCCCATTTTTTATTCCCAATCACCTTTTGTTTTCCAATAATCTGCAATTTCTTCTAATGTTTTATCTTTTGTTTCAGGAAGAAATAATATCATAATAAAAAATACCAACATAGAGCCAGAAAAAATCATAAATGAAATTGAACCATGAAATTTCTCTGTTAAATATATATTAGCATTTAATAGAGGAAAAGAGTAAATTATAGCCGCATCAGCAATCCAATTTATCATACCAGTAAGAGAGCTTCCTTTTGATCTTATAACAGTTGGAAGAACTTCAGATATGTAAACAGTAAGCATAGCACCAGCAGATATGGTAAAGAAAAAGTTATAGATATATATGAAATAAGATAAATCTAATCCAACTTGTTTTTCATATAAAGAGTATGCAATAAAAGCTTCTGAAAAAAACATCCCAGCAGCACCAATAAGTAAAAGAACTTTTCTTCCCATTTTATCGGCAAATGTAACTACAAAAATAGCACCTAATAATTCTGAAACACCGATAAATATGCTTTGAAAATAAGCTAAGCTAGGAGTATCACTAGAAATAGTTGCAAATATTTTTTGAGCATAATATGTGATAGCGTTTACTCCAGAAAGTTGCCTAAATATAGGGAAGATAATACAAAGAATTAAAGCATAAACAAGACCACCACGAATTTTTATTTTTTTTCCAGATATTTCTGGAGAGTTATTGGTAAGCATTTCTGAAAAAACTATATTTACCCGTTCTTTTGAATCAATAAAAGCTTCTAAACTTTTTTTAGCTTCTTCAACTCGCCCTTTAATTATAAGCCAACGAGGACTTTCAACAAGAGTAAGCATACTAAATAACATAATAATTAATAATGCAATTTCAACAAAAATTAAAACTCTCCATCCAAATTGAATATTCCATTTTAAAGAAAAGTAATAGTTAAATATAAATCCAATTGTATATCCCAAAATTAATCCAAAAGCTAAAAGTAGTTGTCGAATGGATCCAGCTCGCCCCCTTTTAGAAGCAGGAGCAACTTCCGTAATATACATCGGAGCTGCAACAAAAATTAACCCAATAGAAAAACCAAAAATAATTCGTCCAATATAAAAGATACTAATAAATGGAGCGAGTGAAGCAAATAGAAGACCAACTATTCCAACGATAACTCCGTAAATCATTGTTAACTTTCGTCCAATTTTATCACTAAAATATCCTGCAAGTAAACTTCCAAAAAAGTTTCCAATAAGAGATATAGCAACAAGAATTCCAACTTGACTAGGACCTAACTTAAAATAAGGTTGTATATATTTAACAGATCCTCCTAAATTGGCAGAATCATATACAAATATAAAACCAGCCATACCAACAATAGAGGCTACGGTATATATATTTTTACTCTTCATTTAATTTCCTCCTTAAAAAACTATAGAATTAAGATTAAAATATAAAGATTTTACAAGTAAAAACATATAAATCCTTGAAGAACTAAAAATATATTTTAAATAAAATTATTTAAACGAACTTTATATTTAAAACTATTTCCTTTGACTATTGATTTTGTATATTCAATAATACTATTTTTTTCAAATGTATATCTTTCAAGAATCATACCGCAATCACCAGGAACTGCATTTAAAAATAAACTATCATTTTCACTTAAAATACATGGAGAAAAAGATTCTTCAGCATATGAAATTGAAACATTGTATTTATTTTTCATGAGATTATACAGTCCATTTAATTCAATATCACTTTCTGAAATTTCTTCAAATCTCCACTGAGGTAAATATGTAGTCTCATACATAAGAGCCTCGTTGTCAGCTAAACGAACTCTATTTAAAATAAAAATTTTATCGTTAGGATGTATATTTAGTTTTGGAGCTATAACATTTCCAGCTTCTTTTAAAATCAAATTTAGAATTTTATTTCCAGGAATTTTACCTAATTTAATCATTTCATCACTGAATGAATAGAAACCATTCAAATCTTGATTTATTTTATGAGTTGATACAAAATTTCCTTTTCCATGTATTTTATAAATGTCTTTTTGTTTTTCAAGTTCAGATAAAGCTTGTCGAACAGTAGCTCTACTAATATTAAAAGTTTCTGATAACTCTCTTTCAGATGGGATTTTTTCACCTTCATTGTACGTACCAGATTTTATTTGTTCTAAAATGATTTCAATCAATTGTAAATATAGTGGTGTTGTAGAAGATTTATCAATCACTATAGTACCTCCCTAATAAAGTTTAATTTTTTCAAATTATATCAAAGTTATGAGAATTTGTCTTGAAAAAAATATTTTTGAAACTATTTTGTATAAAATGTTGGTTAGAGAGGGAGATGAAAAAGTAAAGAAATAAAAATAAAATACATTATTGACAATGAAAAAAAATGAGGTATACTCGTATCAATAAAAGTGGTACGTACAAAAAATAAAAAGAGGGGTGTTTTTTATGCCGGAACCAAATATTGTTTTAGTAAGAATTGATAACAGATTGATTCATGGTCAAGTTGCGACAGCGTGGGCACAACATTCAGGAGCTAATCTATTATTAGTTCCAAATGATGATGTAGCTCAAAATCCTACAAGACAAGGTTTAATGAATTTAGCTGCGCCGAAGGGGGCTCAAACAAGGTATTTTTCTATTCAAAAAACTATAGATGTTATTCATAAAGCTGCACCAAGACAGCTTATAGCAATAATAGCTGAAACGCCTCAAGATGTATTAAAGTTAGTTGAAGGGGGAGTGCCAATAAAAAAAGTAAATATTGGAAATATGCATATGGCAGAAGGAAAGAAACAAATATCTAAAGCTGTTTGTGTAGATGAAAATGATATATCAACATTCAAAAAATTATCAGAATTAGGTATTGAATTGGAAATCCAAAGAGTTCCAACAGAGGGGAAAGAGAATATTCTAGAATTGATAAAATAGGAGGGGTGTAGATGTTGTTAAAAGCTTTTTTAGTTGCTATTTATGCGGGATTAGCAGGAATAGACTTATTTGATGGATTATCACATATTCATAGACCATTAGTAAGTGGATTAATAGTGGGATTAATTTTAGGTGACATGAAAATGGGATTAATTGCAGGAGCAACACTAGAGTTAGTTTGGATGGGAGCTGTTCCTGTTGGTGGAGCTCAGCCCCCAAATGTAGTTGTAGGAGGAATAATTGGATCAGCATTTGCAATTATGGCAAAACAAGATCCAACAGTAGCTGTAGGAATTGCCATTCCTTTTGCAGTAGCAGTTCAAGCATGTATAACACTATTATTTACATTTTTTTCTCCAGTTATGCATAAGGCAGATAAGTATGCAGAAAGTTGTGATACAAAAGGAATTGAGAGAATAAACTATTTGGGGATGGGAATTTTATTTATTTTTTACTTTACAGTAGTATTTTTACCAATATCAATAGGTGCAGAGGCAGCTCAAGGGATAGTTTCTCTATTACCACCATGGTTAATTAAAGGATTTGGAGTAGCTGGTGGGATGATGCCAGCAATAGGATTTGCGCTTTTATTAAATATAATGTTTAAAAAAGAATATATAATATTCTTTGTATTAGGATTTATACTAGCAACATATTTAAATCTGCCAGTAATAGCCATTGCAGCAATAGGATTCATAATAGCTATATATGATTATCAGAAGAGTAAAAGTGTAGATAAAATTAAGGGATTATCTTTAACATCTTCTACAGAGGAGGACTATAGCGATGGAATATAATAATAACGGATATGTAGATAGTAGTCAGGAAAAAGTTATAACAAAAAAAGATTTAAATCATATGGTTTGGAGATCATTTTTATTACAAGCATCATTTAACTATGAAAGAATGCAGGCTTGTGGATGGTTATACAGTATGATACCAGCATTGAAAAAAATTCATAAAAATAAAGAGGATCTATCTAGATCAATGAAATTACATATGGAATTTTTCAACGTTCATCCATTTTTAGTAACTTTCGTACAGGGAATTGTAACAGCAATGGAAGAAAATAAAGAGAGCCAAGAGGCTATACGGGGAATTAAAATTGCATTAATGGGACCTTTAGGTGGAATAGGAGATGCTTTATTTTGGTTTACATTATTACCGATAGCTGCAAGTATAGGAGTTTCATTGTCTTTAGAAGGAAGTATAGCAGGACCGATTATTTTTTTATTAATATTTAACTCAGTTCATATTTTCTTAAGATTTTTCTTAATGCATTATTCTTATAAAATGGGAGTAGAAGCTATAGAAAAATTACAAGGAGATACAGAATATGTAACAAAAGGTTCGTTAATATTGGGTTTAACAGTTGTAGGTGGATTAATAGCTTCTTTTGTTAGACTGAACATACCATATGTTATAGAAATGGGTAGTACAACAGTAAATATTCAAACAGATGTAATTGATAAGATAATGCCGAATATGTTGCCTTTATTATATACTCTTCTTATGTTTTATTTACTAAAGAAAAAGAAAACACCAATAACATTAATTATGTTAACATTAGCTATTGGGATAATAGGAAGTTTAATAGGAATACTTTAAAAAATTACAAGGAGATGAGAATGTTTAAAATCATTGTAAGTGGTCATGGAGAGTTTGCTTCAGCTATTGAAAAAACTTTAGAATATATTATTGGTAAACAAGAAAATATAGAGTATATAAATTTTAATAATGGAATGGGAACTAGAGAGTTAGAGGAAAAATATACTGAATCTATTTTAAAGAGTGAAGATAGAGAAACTCTTTTTTTAACAGACTTAGCAGGTGGAACTCCATTTTCAACAGCGGTAACTTTGTCTCAAAATTTAAAGAATATATATGTATTAGGTGGCATAAATATTCCTACAATTTTAGCAGCAATAGAATATAGAGATGAGGGAAATCTAGAAAAGGTAGTAGTTGACATAATAAATCATGGAAAAGAATCTTTAGTTACATTTCAAAAAAGAGAGCTAAATGATAATTTTCAAAGTGATGATGGAATATAGTATTAAAAAGTCTTAGAAATTTTCTAAGACTTTTTTCATAAAAATAATTGACAAAATAAAAAAAATTAACTATAATCATCTTAACTGGTATGTACCAGTAAAAAAATATTGGGGTGGTACATAATGAAATTTTTTATAGGAATAGATAGCGGTGGAACAAAAACAGCTATTTCAGTTATAGATGAAAATAAAAATGAAGTTTTGAGTTTTCAAAAAGGAACTGGTCATTATTTACAAATTGGTTTCAATGGATTAGAAGAGTTACTGATATCTATATTAGAAGAAGTTTTAGAAAAATTAAATACAAGTAGAAAAGATATTGGTTATATATTTGCAGGTATTCCAGGGTATGGAGAAATAAAAGAAGATCAAAAAATAATTGAAGATGTTGCTAAAAAAGCTTGGAGAGAGATAAAGTTTCAATTAGGTAACGATATGAAGGCTGGATGGGCTGGGTCGTTAGGTTGTAATCCTGGGATTAATATCATAGCTGGAACAGGAGCTATTGGATATGGAATAAATGAACTAGGAGAGGAAGCAAGAACAAGTGGTTGGGGACATGCGTGTGGTGATGAAGGATCAGCTTACTGGATTGCTAAAAAAGGAATTGAAATATTTACGAAACAAGCAGATGGAAGATATCCGAAAACAGTTTTATATAGTACTATGAGAGAAGAATTAAATTTAAAAGAAGATTTTGATTTAATAGATTTAATCTATAATCAATATTCTCTTGATAGAGGAAAAATAGCTCAACTCTCAATGGTGGTTTATAAAGCAGCAGAAAAAAATGATCCATGTAGTGTAGAAATATTTAAAGAGGCATCAATAGAGATTGGACTTATGATAAAAGCTATATCTGAAAAAATAGATTTTATTGAGAAACCTATAAAGGTTTCCTATGTAGGTGGTGTGTTTAAAGCATCAAAATATATTTTTGATAATTTAAAAAAATATTTGAAAGACAATAAAGTTGATACAGTAATACTTGAGCCAAAGTATACACCAGTTTATGGGTCAGCACTTTACGCATTGAAATTATGGGAGGAGAATAAATAAATGAAAGATTTTTATACGTTAAAAGAGATTGAACAGCAAAAAAGATTATGGATAGAAACAATAAATTTAGTAAAAGAGAAAAAAGAAGAGATTAAGTCATTTTTAGATAAAAATGATTTTAAAAATAGAAAAATTATTTTTACAGGTGCAGGAACTTCAGAATTCGTAGGAAATAGTATAACTCCAGCTTTAGGAGGAAATGTTCTATCAATAGCTACAACAGATATAGTTTCTAATCCAGAAAACTATTTAAAAAAAGATGAAAAAGTAATATTAATTTCATGTGCACGTTCAGGAAATAGTCCAGAAAGTGTAGCAACAGTTAAGTTAGCAGATGAGATAATAGATGATGTTTGTCATATTTTGATAACTTGTAATAAAGATGGAAAGTTAGCAATAAATAAAAAGGATGATAAAAAAGCACTTGTACTTTTAATGCCAGAAGAATCTAATGATAAAGGATTTGCAATGACAAGTAGTTTCACGTGTATGTCTTTAACAGGACTTTTAATATTTAATTTAGAATCTCTAGAAAAAATAGAAGATATAATGAAAAAACAAATAGAAAAGATAAATGATGAAGGTATGAAATCATTAATTGATTCATTAATAACTTTAGATATATCAAGAATTGTATATTTAGGAAGCTCATGTTTAAAAGGTGTGGCAGAAGAGGCTGCATTAAAATGTTTAGAGTTAACGGCAGGACATATGAGTTTACATTATAACTCTCCATTAGGATTTAGGCATGGACCTAAGTCAATTATAAATGATACAACTATGATTATTACACTTCTTTCAAATAACGATTATACAAGAAAATACGAGTTAGATTTATTAAAGGAGATGTATAATGAAAACAAAAAGAAGGTTTTAGTAACTTTAGATATGAAAAATTCAGATGAAGCTAGAGAAAATTCGCATTATTATTATACATTTAACAGTGAAGATAGCGGTGTAGAAGATGTATTTAATATGTTTAGTTATATATATTTTGCTCAATTATTTGCATTTTATAAATCAAAAAGTTTTGGAATAAATCCAGATAATCCGTGTCCAACAGGAGAAGTAAATAGAGTTGTACAAGGTGTTATAATATACGATTATAAGGGGGAATCACAATGTTAGTTTCAACAAACCAAATGTTATTAGATGCACAAAAAGGAGGGTATGCAGTACCAGCTTTTAATATTCATAATTTAGAGACAATTCAGGTGGTAGTAGATACAGCAAACGAGTTAAAATCACCAGTTATATTAGCAGCAACACCAAGTACAGTTAAATATGCAGGTATTGAATACCTGATAAAAATGATAGAGACAGCAAGTGAAAAGTATGATATACCAATAGCTTTTCATTTAGATCATCACGAAGATGTAAATAGTATAAAAGAAGCTATTTTATTAGGATGCAAATCAGTTATGATTGATGCATCACATCATCCTTTTGAAGAGAATGTAAAAATAGTAAAAGAAGTTGTAGATTTTGCACATAGATATGATGTAAGTGTAGAAGCAGAATTAGGAAAGTTAGTAGGACAAGAGGATGATTTAATAGTTGATGAATCACAGTCTTCATATACAGATCCTAAATTAGCTAAAGAGTTTGTTGAAAGAACAGGAGTAAATTCACTAGCAGTAGCTATAGGAACAGCTCATGGATTATACAAAAATGAACCAAAATTAGATTATGATAGATTAAAAGAAATAAAAAAATTAGTGGATATACCATTAGTTTTACATGGAGCATCAGGAGTACCTTTTGACTCAGTTAGAACAACAATAGAAGATGGAATTTGTAAAGTTAATATTGCAACAGAATTAAAAATACCATTCGCAGAGAGTTTAAAAGAGTTTTTCTTAAAAAATCCAAATGAAAGCGATCCAAGAAAATATTTAATTCCAGCAAAAGAAGCTATGAAAAAGGTTGTTGTAGATAAGATAATTATGTGTAAAAGTGATAACAGAGGATAATTATGATATTAACAATAACTTTAAATCCTGCAATTGACATAAGATATGAAATAGATAATTTTGAAATAAATAGTATTTTTAGAGGAAAAGGATCTAAAACAGCTGGTGGAAAAGGACTAAATGTTTCAAGAGTTTTAAGATTACTTGGAGAAAATGTTGAAGCAAGTGGTTTTTTAGGTGGGAGCAGTGGTGATTGGATAAGTAGTAAAATAGAAAGTATAGGAATTAAAGATAATTTTATAAAAACAGATACAGAAACAAGAAGTTGTATTGCTATATTAGGAAAAGGAACACAGACTGAAATATTAGAACCAGGGGAAAAAGTTTCATCAAACTCTATTGATAAATTTTTAGAATTTTTTAAAAATAATTTTGAGAGATTTGAAATAATATGCATTAGTGGAAGTGCACCTCAAGGGGTACAAAACGATATCTATAAAGTTTTATGTGAGATAGCTAGTAGTAAAAAAGTGATACTTGATACAAGTGGTAAATTTTTATTAAAGGGTATCGAAGGTAATCCATATCTTATAAAACCAAATAAAGAAGAGTTAGAAGGGATGTTAGGAAGAGAACTATTAACTTTTTCAGATCTTTTAGAGGGTGCTAAAGAAATAAAAAATAAAGGATGTAAAAATCTATTAGTTTCTTTGGGAAAGGATGGAGCTATTTTTATTAATGAGAAAAATGATATCTATAGAGTAAATATACCAAAGGTAGAGATAAAAAATCCTGTGGGAAGTGGTGATTCAACAATTGCTGGATTTGCGTATGGTTTAAATAAAAAGAAACCTATAGAAGAAACTTTAAAATTAGCAATGGCATGTGGAATATCAAATGCAATGATGGATGAAACAGGAAAAATTGATTTAGAAATTGTTAAAGAATTATTTGATAAAGTAAAGATAGAAAAAGTATAAAAAATATCCCTTAGATTGGGTCTAATTAAATATTTGTGTAAACCTTCAAGTTGGGGTAATATTAAATTATCT
>NZ_CAMQXC010000005.1 GCF_947038635.1 uncultured Cetobacterium sp.
AGGAAGAACAGTAGCTTCTGGAGTTGTTGCAGAAATTACTAAGTAATCTTACTTATTGAAATATTGAGAGTTAAGTTTTAAACTTAACTCTCTTTTTTTTATTTTTTCATTTAAAAAAATATGATATAATATGAAAAAATAGAAAGGATATTGCATGATAATAGATTTCACAAAAGTTATCGAAATTTTTGAATCTATGAGTTTCATAGGATTAATATTAATTTGGATGTCTTTTTTAATAGGATTAAAATTTCCCGATTGGGATTTTAAATTGAAGATAAAGCATAGAAATATTTTAACTCATAGTCCAATAATGCTTTGGATAATGATATATTTTTACAATGCTCAAAAGGATGTTGAAGTTTTTAGATTTTCAATAATGGGCTTTGCATTAGCATTGGGATTACATATGATTTTTGACTTTTTTCCAAAGGGATGGTCAAGAGGAGCATTGATATATTTTCCATACTGTAGAATATGTTTAGGTGTAAAAGGAAGTAAAGGATTTATTTTTTTAACAGGAATATATTGTATTTTTTTATCTATAAAATATTCTCAAACTTATATTGAAGTTTTAATTTTGACTTTATTAGGAGTGTACACAATTGTAAAAAATATAAAAAAAGAAGAAAAATTTTTTAGACCATTTACCTTTTTTGCAGGAGTTTGTGTATTTTTAAGTGCAGTAAAATATGATGAAATAAGCAATTCTATCACTTTTATTGTACACTTAATATTTGAAAAAGTTAAAATCCTATTTTAGTACATGAAAATTTATAGAAATCCTGGACCTTAACTTGACAAAAGAAGTTAATTTTTAATATAATTTAACTAAATAAAAGGATTGAGAGGAGAAAAAATGAGAGACATTAACTTTTTAGTAGAACAAGCTACTAAAATTAGAAAAGACATTGTTCAAATGATTTGTAAATCAAAATCAGGTCATCCAGGAGGATCACTATCAGCTGCAGATATAGTAACAGCACTATATTTTTCAGAAATGAATATTGACCCTAAGAACCCAAAAATGGAGGGAAGAGACAGATTTGTTTTATCAAAAGGACATGCGGCTCCAGTACTTTACTCTGCTTTAGCTGAAAGAGGATATTTTGATAGAGAACTTTTAGGAACATTAAGAGCTTACGGATCACCTTTACAAGGTCATCCAGATATGAAAAAGCTTCCAGGTATAGAGATTTCAACAGGTTCTTTAGGACAAGGATTATCTGTAGCTAATGGAATGGCACTATCAGCTAGAATCTCAGGAGAAAATTATAGAACTTATGTTTTAATGGGAGATGGAGAGTTACAAGAGGGACAAGTATGGGAAGCAGCAATGTCAGCAGCACACTTTAAACTTGATTCAATATGTGCTTTCGTTGACTCAAACAATCTTCAAATAGATGGAAATGTAGATAAAATTATGGGTGTAGAACCTCTAGATAAAAAATGGGAAGCTTTTGGATGGAATGTAATTATAATTGATGGACATAACTTCCAAGAGATATTTGATGCTTTAGATAAAGCGAGAGAAACAAAAGGGCAACCGACAGTAATTATTGCTAAAACTGTAAAAGGAAAAGGAGTTTCATTTATGGAAAATGTTTGTGGATTCCATGGAGTAGCGCCAACTTGTGAAGAGACAGAAAGAGCGATAGCAGAGCTAGAGAAAGTATCAGAGATATAATAAATTCGGAGGATGAAATAATGAAAAAATCTACAAGACAGGCTTACGGAGAAGCATTAGTAGAGCTTGGAAGACAAAATAATAATATAGTTGTTTTAGATGCAGACTTAACAAAATCAACAAAAACAAATTTATTTCAAGAGGCATTCCCAGAAAGACATATAAATGTTGGAATAGCTGAAGCAGATTTAATTGGAACAGCAGCAGGACTTGCTACATGTGGAAAAATAC
This sequence comes from uncultured Cetobacterium sp., assembly GCF_947038635.1. Lineage (GTDB taxonomy): Bacteria > Fusobacteriota > Fusobacteriia > Fusobacteriales > Fusobacteriaceae > Cetobacterium_A. The sequence continues at coordinate 1,919 of NZ_CAMQXC010000005.1, forward strand.
CATTTGCTTCTACATTTGCGATGTTTGCAGCAGGAAGAGCATTTGAACAAATAAGAAATACGGTAGCTTATCCAAAGTTAAATGTAAAAATAGCTCCAACACATGCAGGAATTTCAGTAGGAGAAGACGGAGGATCTCACCAATCAGTTGAAGATATCTCTTTAATGAGAAGCATTCCAGGAATGGTAGTATTATCACCAGCAGATGCTACAGAAACTAAAAAAATGATATTTGCAGCGGCAGAGTACAATGGACCAGTATATATAAGAATGGGAAGATTAGATGTACCAGTATTATTTGATGATTCATATGACTTCCAAATAGGAGTGGCAAATACTATAAAAGAAGGAACTGATGTTACAATATTAGCAACAGGACTTATGACAGCAAGAGCCTTAGAAGCAGCAGAAAAGTTACAAACTGAAGGAGTTTCAGTAAGAGTAGTAAACGTAGGAACAATAAAGCCTTTAGATGGAGAGACAGTTTTAAAAGCTGCTCAAGAAACGAAATTTATTGTAACAGCTGAAGAGCACTCTGTAATAGGAGGACTTGGATCAGCAGTATCAGAGTTCTTATCAGAAACACATCCAACATTGGTTAAAAAAGTTGGAATCTACGACGTATTTGGACAAAGTGGAAAAGCTGAAGAGTTATTAGAAAAGTATGAATTAACGGCAACGAAATTAATATCAGTAATAAAAGAAAACTTATAGAAAATATATAGTATAGAGGCGAGTTAAACTGGCCTCTATATTTTAATTAGGGAGAAGAGATGGAAAGAAGAAAAGGGGCAAGAACATTTATAGCATTGACATTAAGTTTTATTATATTTAATATATTTATTTCATTATCTTCTAATAGCTACTTTATTGGGAAAATATTAAAGAGTGATTATTTTTTTACTATTGAGTTACAAAATGATAACTCAAAAGAGAAACTACAAGAGTTTGAAAAATTTCTTATAGAAAATGAAAATGTTAAAGGAACAAGATTTTTATCAAAAGAGGAAGCTTTTAGAAACTTACAAAAAGAATTGGAAATAGTTATACCTAAAAGCGAAAACCCACTACCAAATTCAATAATTGTATATTTTAAAGATGAAAAAAACCTTCATGCCATTCAAGAGTTACTAGATGTAAATCCAATGGTAAGAGAGATATATATAGATAGCCAATTTTTGCAAAACACTCAAAGAAAAATTAGTGCTGCAAATATGTCATTATTTATTTGTTTAGCGTTATCGCTAGGAATGTATTATCCAATAACAACTATTTTAAGAGGTGTTATAATTAGAGATTATATGATTTTTGCAATAAAAGCTCCTCAAAATAGGAAAAATTTTTCTGTAGCTAGAAATAAAAATTTAATACCATTTTTTGGAAGTGCTTTAGTTGGAGGTATGATATTTTTTAATATATATGTGATTCTTAGAGAGAAATATCAGCAAATTTTATCGACATTAATACTTCAAAGTTTTAAACAAATTATAGTAATTGAAATTTTATCAACATTAATACTTCTGTTTTTGGCTTGGAAATCAACAGGTAAGCTAAAAAAAGATGAGGTTTAATTATGAAAGGAATAATGATTTTTTTTATTTGTTCAACTTTTATATTTGGGGATAGTGTTGATAATCTAAAAAATAAAATGAAAAAAATAGAGAGTGAAATAAAGCAAAAAAATAGTAGAATTGAGCATATAGATTCTGAAAAAATAAGTATTGCAAAACAGATTGAAAATATAAACTCAGAAATTAAAGATATAGAAAAAGAAGCAGAAAAACTTCAAGAAGAGATAAAGATAGTTAATAGAAATATTGAATATGGTGGATTAAATTTAAATGTGAGTAGCAAGGCACTAGATAGAAAAAAATCAGAGTATAAAGCTAAGATGATAGAGGTAACTAGAAAATCTAGTTTAGAAAGTAATACAAAGGATAGAAGTATTGCAAAAAGAAGTTTCTCAAGACTTTTATATGGGGATTTAGAAAGTATGGAACATATAAAAAATGTTCAAACTTCAATAGAACAAGTAAAAAAGAATATTGAAAATGATAGGCAAAAATTAACAGTACTTAAAAGAAAATTAGATTCTAATAGAAGGTCGATTGAAGTAAAAAAACAGGAAAAAAATAGATTGATAACTAGATTGAATCAAGAAAAAACCACTCATGTAAAAACAATAAGTAAATTAGAGGTTCAAAAGAAAAATATAGAAAAAGAGATAGAAAGAATTATAAAGGCAAGAAGTGTCACAGCTAAAAATGTAAAGCTAGATACTGCAGTACTTAAACTTGGAAAATTCCAGAGACCGATTTCAGGAACTATAGTTGTGAAATTTAGAGAAAAGAAAAATGGTGAAGTTGTTAGTAATGGTATTGAAATAGCTGGAAAAATGGGAACTAGAGTTAAAGCTGCAACAAGCGGAAAAGTAATTTATGCAGATAAGTTTCAAGGGCTTAACAATGTGGTTATGGTAGATTATGGATATAATACAATTGGTGTATATGGAAATTTAATTGCTGTTGGAGTAAAATTAAACCAGCAAGTTCAAAGAGGCCAAGATATTGGAGTTTTAGGTTTAAATACTGATAGTAAAGCAAATCTTTACTATGAGGTAAGATTTAACTTGAAACCAATAAATCCAGAAAATCTATTTTAAGGGAGGAATAATGAAAGGAACTATAATTTACAATGAAGATAAAAAAGAAGCAGTAAAGCTATATCATCAATTAACAGAATTTTTTTTAAAAAGTGATATAGAAATAGTTCCTGAAACTCATGTATTAGAAGCAAAGTTTGCTGTTGTTATAGGAGGAGATGGAACTCTACTTAGAGCTTCTAAAACGCTAATAAGAAATAAAAATATAGATATCTTTGCAATTAATGCAGGATCTTTAGGCTTTTTGACAGAAATAAAAATAGAGGAGTTTGAACCTACTTTTATTAATTATTTAAAAGGAATAGTAAGAAAAGAGAGTAGACAGCTTTTAGAGATAGTTGTAAAGGGAGAAAAAATAGATGTATTAAATGAGATTGTTATTTCTAAAAAAATGGCTAGCTCAAAAATTTTAAATATATCCATGAACACAGAAAATACTAAAATATGTGATTATAAGGCAGATGGAATAATAGTTGCAACACCAACTGGATCTACGGCGTACTCTCTTTCAGCTGGAGGACCAATAGTTATGCCGCAAATAAAGGCAATAGTTGTAACTCCTTTAGCTCCTCACAACTTGGTAACAAGACCTATAATAATAAGTGGTGATGAAAGATTAATATTAACCTTAAAACCTGGGCAAAAAGGTTGTATAATAGTAGATGGTGAAATAGAGAGAGAGATAGAAGATGAAGAGGAGATATTGGTATATTATTCTCAAGAAAAAATAAATCTTATTTTACCAGAAAATAGAGATTACTATGGGATTTTGAGAGATAAGTTAAAGTGGGGAGATAATCTATGTTAAAAGAGTTGAAAATTGAAAATTTAGCTATAATAGAAAAAGTAGATTTAGAGTTTAAAAATGGATTGATTGTTTTAACTGGAGAAACTGGAGCAGGGAAATCAATAATTTTAAGTGGGATAAATCTTTTAATAGGAGAAAAGGCTAGTGCTGATATGGTAAGAGATGGAGAAGAATATCTTTTAGCACAAGGTGTATTTGCAGTTAATGAGGAGCAAGAAGCTGAATTAAAAGAGTTAGGCATAGAAGCTGAAGATAATGAAGTTATCGTAAGAAGACATATAGATAAGAATGGAAAAGGAAAAGCTTTTGTGAATAACATAAGAGTACCAATGTCTAGTTTAAAAGAAATAATGGGAACTTTAGTTGATATTGTAGGGCAACATTCTCATCAAATGCTTTTAAATAAAAGTAATCATCTAAGACTTTTAGATAGATTTTTAGGTGATGACGGAATTACTATAAAAAAACAGTTAGAAGTAATTTATAATGAATATTCAAGTTTAGAGAGAAGAATTCAAGATGTTGAAAAAAATAAGAGGGAAACTCTTGAAAAAAAGGAGTTTTATGAATTTCAACTTCAAGAAATTGATAAGGTAAATTTGAAAGATGGAGAAGATGAAAAACTTGAAGAAGAGTATAAAAAACTTTTTCATGCGGGAAAAATAAAGGAAAAGCTATCATTAACAGAGAATATATTAAAAGATGGAGAAAAAAATGCTTTAAATATAATTTATAATAGTAGAAAAAATTTAGAGACAATCTCAAAGTACGGAAAAGAATTTCAAGAGAATCTGGAAAGATTAGAAAGAGTTTATTATGATTTACAAGATTGTGTGGATTCCATTAGAGATTTAAATGATGATATAGAAGCAGATGATATGAGACTAGAGAAAGTTATATCAAGACTTGATGCAATAAATCGTTTGAAATCAAAATATGGAGATGATATTACAACAATATTACAATATAGAGAAAAAATTGATGAAAAACTTCAATTATTAGATGAGAATAGTTTTCAAGTAAAAAAATTAGAAAAAGATAGAGACGAAGCAAAAACAAAATACTATGCTCTAGCTAAAAAGTTAAGCGATATAAGAAAGTTAAAGGCTAAAATTATAGAGGAAAATCTTCAAGATGAATTAAAAGGACTTAATATGGGAGATGCTAATTTTAAAATTGAATTTGAAGAATCTTCATCGATGACTTTAAGTGGAATAGATCAAGTTGAATTTATGATATCAACAAATGTTGGCCAAGGACTAAAGCCTTTATGGAAAGTAGCTTCAGGTGGAGAGGTTAGTAGAATAATGTTAGCTATAAAAGTTATCTTTTCTAAAGTAGATAATATTCCTATATTAATTTTTGATGAGATTGATACAGGTGTAGGTGGTGAAACTGTCAGAAAGATAGCAAATAAACTCCAAGAGATAGGAGAAACAACACAAGTTATGAGTATAACTCACTCGCCTGCTATAGCTGCAAAGGCAACTCAACAATTTTATATAGAAAAAAAACTTTTAGATAATAAAACTATAACACACGTAAAAGAGTTGGATGAAGATGAAAGAGTCAAAGAGATTGCTAGAATGTTAGCAGGAAAAAATATATCTGAAGCAGTAATAGAACATGCTAAAGAACTATTAGGTGATGCATAATGAAGTTATTAGAAAATTTTATTAAATATAAAGGAGATTCAAAAAGTTTAAAAAAAGAAACTCTTGATTTATATCATGGTGATGTAAAAGATTTTGAAAACTTTATAGAAAAAGATCTTTTAGATATAAAAAAAGAAGATATTTTAAAGTATGTGGAGTTTTTAAAACATAATTATCAACCAAATTCTATAATAAGAAAGGTAAGCACAATTAAAACATTTTATAAATATCTTTTAGAAAAAAGATTTATAAATGATAACCCTTCAGAAGGGATAATAATTGAAAAAGCTCCAGAAAAAGAGTTAGAAACTTTAGAGTTATGGGAGATTAATAATATTTTAGATGTTTGTGGAAAAGATTACAAAGGTATAAGGGATAAATTACTTATAAAGCTTTTAGTAGAAACTAATTTATCCATTAACGATATTCTAAAAATAAAGGTATCAGATTTAGAATTAGTTTCATATAAAATTATATTTAATGATGAGAAAGGAGAGAGGGTAGGAATATCGGATGAACTTTCCAAAGAGCTTGAAAATTATATAAAAGATACTAGAACATACTTAGTTGGTGGTAGTAGTAATCTTGTGTTTTATGGATTTAGTAGACAATCATTTAGAGCTAGATTTATCTCATTGGGAAAAAAGGGTGGTGTTGAGAGAGAGATAACTCCAAATATGTTGAGAAATACTTTGAAAACTATGGTAAAATGTAATGATGAAACTAATGAAGAACAGTTTTTTTTAGATTTAAAAGAGAAGTATTTTAAAATAGGAATAGGAGATGATTAAAAGTGAAAGCTGGATTTATAGCAGTTGTAGGTAGACCAAACGTAGGAAAATCTACATTAATAAATAAACTTGTAAATGAAAAAGTTGCTATTGTTTCTGACAAGGCAGGAACAACAAGAGATACAATAAAAGGTATTTTAAATTTTAATGGAAATCAATATATATTTGTAGATACTCCAGGAATACATAAGCCAAAACATTTGTTAGGAGAACATATGACAAATAGTGCGCTAAGAGTATTGAGAGATGTAGATGTTATAGCTATGGTTATAGACGCTTCTCAAGAGATTAGTACTGGCGATTTATTTGTATGGGAAAAAGTAAAAGAAGCTAAAAAAACATCAAGAATATTAATAGTTAACAAAATAGATAAAATAACTGATGAAGAGTTAGTTAAGAAAAGAGAGGAAATAGCAGAAAAATTAGGTGATTTTGATGCTATTGTAGAGATTGCAGGACAATATGCAATAGGTGTTCCAAAATTACTAGACGCGCTAGATCCATTTTTAGAAGATGGAATAAAATATTATCCAGATGACATGTACACAGATATGCCTACATATAGAATAATAACAGAAGTTGTTAGAGAAAAAATATTAGAAAGAACAAGAGATGAAATTCCTCACTCTGTAGCTATTGAAATCATAAATGTAACTAGAAGAGATAATGGAAAAGATAAATTTGATATAAATATTTATGTAGAAAGAGATTCTCAAAAAGGTATTATAATTGGAAAACAAGGTAAAATGCTAAAAGAGATTGGAATTGAAGCTAGAAAAGAGATAGAAAGTCTATTAGGAATTCAAATATACTTAGAACTTTGGGTAAAAGTAAAAGATGACTGGAGAAAGAAAAAGCCATTCTTAAAAGAATTAGGATATGTAGATGAAAAATAGATAAATTAAAAGTAGCTGTCATGGCTACTTTTTTATTTTGAAGAGATTTATAGATTTGTTTTGATGTGTTAATTATGTTATAATAGAAAATAGATAAAAAATAGTTGGTGATGGAGGAAAAAATACAATGCATTTATTATTAACAGAAGGAATGGGTTGGATAGAAGTTGTAACTGGAAGTATGTTTTCAGGAAAAAGTGAAGAGTTAATTAGAAGAATGAGAAGATCAAAATATGCAAATCAGAAAATTTTAGTTTTTAAACATTCAAGTGATGATAGATATGATGATACGAAAGTAGCTTCTCATAGTCAGGCTTTTATCGAGGCTGTACCAGCTTCAACAGTAGAAGAGATGAGAGAGATAATAGAAAAAGAATATAAAGATGTAAAGGTTATAGGAATAGATGAGGTTCAATTTTTTGGTGAGGATGTAGCTGAATTTTGTGAAGAACTGGCAGATCAAGGAAAAAGAGTTGTTGTAGCTGGACTAGATCAAGATTTTAGGGGAGAACCATTTAAGCCAATGGATAGACTCATGGCAAAAGCAGAATATGTAGATAAATTTAATGCTATTTGTGCTTGCTGTGGTAATCCGGCATCTAGAACTCAAAGACTAGTTGATGGAGAGCCAGCATATGAAGATGATCCTATTGTATTAGTAGGAGCAAGTGAAAGTTATGAAGCAAGATGTAGAAGATGCCATATTGTTAGAAAAAGAGGAGAGTAATGAATTTTAGAGGTATTGAAAAAACTGATAAATGGGGATATATATTTACAGTTTTTTATAATGGAGAAAAATTTCATTCTTTTGATGAAATGGCGGGAAAAATAACTGTAAAAGGCGAATTTAGAAGAGTAATGAATGAATTGGGATTTACTTGGGCAAAAGGAATTCAACAGGGTGGAAGAACAGATGCTAAAGTTTCTGCTGAAAGAAATCTTTTATACGTAAGTAGTAATTTTACTGGTGATTTAAGTGAGATAATATTTAAATTTAACGAAAAAATGAAGGAGTCTATTTTTATAAGAAAAGTGCAAAAAACTTTTCCAAATTTATCTTTTCCAGAGTATGTAGAAAAGAGAGAGTATATTTATAGATATCCTAAAAAAAGAGTAAAAAGACCAATAGAAGATATAGAAAAAACTCTTTTAGAAATAAGTGGTACTTACGATGTAAGTAAATTTACAGATAAAAAAGGATTAGAACTGAAAGAACACGAAAGAACAGTTGAAGTTACTTTTCAAAAAGGAATATTAAAATTTATAGGAAATTCATTTATGCCTAAACAAGTTAGAAATATGGCAGGATATATTTTAACTGGAGAAGTTGAAACTTTTCCAGGGAAATTTTTAACTTTAGAAAATGTATATTTAAAAGATGAGTTAATGAAGAAAATGATATTATTGTGTGATAATCTTAAAATATCTGGAGTTGAAAAAATAGAGAAAACAGTTGATGGTGAAATTACAATATTATATGTAAAAAAGGAAAGAAAAGGAGAAGTAATAGGGAAAAATGCTTCAAATATAAAGTCCTTAAGAAAAGAACTTGGAAATATAGTAATAAGGGAGATTTAAATGCTTTCTAGACTAAAGCAAGTATATAGATATATATTTTTAAAATTTAATAAAAGAAGTGAAGAAGAGGTAAAAAAGGTACTTTCTACAGAAGAATATGAGATTTTTAATAAGATGAGAGAGTATGATAAAGTGCACTCATTCTTAGTTTATAAAAAATGTAGTGAGAATAAAATTTTAAAAAATAATAAAAATTATTTAAAATTAGCATTATTACATGACTGTGGAAAAGGTAATACAGGTCTTTTAAAAAGAATAAAAAAAGTTTTAATTGGAGATAAAAAGTTAGAAAAACATTCTGATAATGCTTTTGAAATATTAAAAGATATCAATATAGATGTAGCAAGATTATGTAGAGATCATCATAAAGTTGATGTGGAAAATGAAATGAAAATTTTCCAAAAAATTGATGATGAATAAAAGGAGAGATATGAGAGTAGATATAGGTAAATATTTAATGTCAGTAGAAAAACCAGCTCAATATTTAGGAAATGAAATAAATAGTTTTCATAAAGATTTAGATTCAATAAAGGCTAGAATGTGTTTATTCTTTCCAGATATTTATGAAGTGGGAATGTCTAATTTAGGAATAAAATTACTTTATGCAATTATGAATAAAGTTGATAATTTCTATCTAGAAAGAGGATTTGCTCCTATGGAAGATATGGAAATTTTAATGAGACAAAATAATATTCCAATGTTTTCTTTAGAAACAAAAACAGAGTTAAAAGATTTTGATGTTATAGGATTCTCGTTATCATATGAAATGTGTTATCCAAATGTTCTAAATGCTTTAAATTTATCAAATATACCATTACACGCTGATGAAAGAGGAGAGGAGCATCCTCTTATAATGGCAGGTGGAACATGTATGATGAACCCAACTCCTATGGAGAAATTTTTAGATTTCTTTGTAATTGGTGATGGAGAAGAAACTATGACAAAGTTAGCTCAAACATTAGTTGCTTTTGCAGGAAAGACAAAAGCTGAAAAACTTGAAGCTATAAAAGATTTTGAAGGAGTTTATATTCCTAAATTACATAAAGGTGTAAAGAGAATAAAAAGAGCGATAGTTCAAGATATAGATAATACACCATCATACTCTGAGCAACTAGTACCATATATTCAAATAGTTCATGATAGAGCTTCGGTGGAGATTCAAAGAGGATGTACTAGAGGTTGTAGATTTTGTCAAGCTGGATATGTTTATAGACCTGTAAGAGAAAGAAGCCTTGAAAAAAATATGGAATTAATAGAGGATATGCTTTTCAATACAGGTTATTCTGAAATATCATTATCATCTTTAAGTAGTAGTGATTATACAGGAATAAGCTCTTTAATAGATGGATTGCAAAAAAAATATGAAAATAAAAATTTAGCAATTTCATTACCATCTCTTAGAATGAATACTCATTCAGTTGATGTGGCTGTAAATATTAGTGGTGGAAAAAGAACTGGATTTACATTCGCTCCAGAAGCTGGAAGCCAGAAAATGAGAGATGTTATTAATAAAGGAGTAACAGAGGAACAAATTATAGAAACAGCAGAAGCAGCAGTAAAAGCTGGTTGGGATAATTTAAAGTTTTACTTTATGATTGGATTACCATTTGAAACTGATGAAGATGTTATGGCAATATATGAACTAGTAAAAAGAGTTACATATAGATGCAGAACAATCAGAAGAAGAGTTAATATAACAGCAAGCGTTTCAAATTTTGTACCAAAACCTCATACACCTTATCAATGGCATGAGCAGATGAGCGTTGAAGAAACAGAAAGAAAGCAAGGGATGCTAAGAGATGCTTTTAGAGGGATGAAAGGAGCAACTTTAAGAATGCATCCACCTAAAAAATCTTATTTAGAAGGTTTCCTTTCAAGAGGAAATGAAAGAACAGCTGATTTAATAGAAACAGCATTCAAAATTGGAGCAAAATTAGATGATTATAAAGATAATTTTTCTATTTGGAAAGAAGCAATGGAAGAGCTAGGTATATCTGAAAAAGATTATTTAGGTGCAAGAGATTTAGATGCCATTCTTCCGTGGGATATTGTAGATACAGGAGTTAGTAAAGAATTTTACATAAGAGAATTAGAAAAAAGTGAAAAACAAGCATTAACAATTGATTGTAGAGAACAATGCTCAGCTTGTGGAATGAAAAAATATATTAAAGAGTGTGGATCATTAACTTTAGATAAAAAGTAATTGGGAGATTTGTATGTTGAAAATAGGAAATGACTGGGATGAAATATTAAAAGATGAAGTTGAAAAAGAATATTTTGTAAAAATGAAAGATTTTTTAAAACATGAATACTCAGAAAAAACAGTATATCCACCAAACAAAGAGATTTTTACAGCTTTTCAGTTAACACCCTATAAAGATGTAAAAATAGTTATATTAGGACAAGATCCATATCACGGTGCAGGACAAGCTCATGGATTAGCATTTTCAGTAAAAAAAGGAATTCCATTACCTCCATCTTTGAGAAATATATATAAAGAGATAGTTAATGAAGGAGAGGGAGAGACCTTTAATAGTGGATGTTTAGAAAGTTGGGCTAAGCAAGGGATATTTCTTCTAAATGCTAGTTTAACTGTAAGAGAAGGTGAGGCGAATTCTCATAGTAAAATAGGTTGGACTACATTTACAGACGAAGTTATAAAAAAAATTAATGAAAAAAAAGAGCAAGTAATATTTGTTCTTTGGGGTAATAATGCAAAAGATAAAAAGAAATATATTACAAATCCAAATCATATAATTCTTGAAGGAGTTCATCCAAGTCCGTTGTCAGCTAGTAGAGGATTTTTTGGGTGTGGTCACTTTAAAACTATAAATAGTATATTAAAAGAAAAAGGTCACAAAGCTATAACATGGAATATTATTTGATAGTCAAAATTAATTGACAAAATATACTTAAATAGTTTAAAATAGATTAAAAACGGGTTGAGGAGGGAATATGAAAAAAATTTTAATGTTATTAACAATAATTGGTGCAGTGGCTTATGGAGCAGAATATAGAAACGGAACTTATAGAGGAGTATTTGTTTCAGGACAAGAAACTCAAGTAGAAATTCAATTTGATTTAAAAGATGATAAGATTGAAAATCCAAAATTTAGAACACTGTTCTATAAAGAGCAAAACTATTTAAAAAATAAAGATTTAACAAAAAATAAAGATCAATATGAGGCTTTATTAAAAGCTATAACAGGAAAAAATGTTAACGAAGGAATAGAAACATTATACGCTCCAGGAGATATTGAAAGTGCGGGAGCCACAGTAAGAGCTACAAAAGTAAGAGCAGCAATAAAAAATGCTTTAAATTCAGGAGTTTATACTCCAGCTAAATAGGAAATAAAAAAACAGAGGATTTTTTTCCTCTGTTTTTTACTTTAAGTATATATTGTTTTTTTTTGAAAAGTGTTATAATAAGTTGAATAATATATAGCGAGGGATGAATATGGAAAGATTATTTAAAGGTGTAGATTATAAAGTATTAAAATCTACAGAAAAAGATATATATAATGGAAACTTGGAATATGATTCGAGAAAGATAAAGCAAGGAGATATATTTATTGCGTTAAAAGGAGCTTTAGTAGATGGACATAAATTTATTGATAAAGCTATTGAAAATGGAGCGGTAGCAGTAATTATATCTGAAAAATTAATAGAACTAAAAGAGGGAATAGGATATTTTTTAGTTGAAAATTTAAGAGGAAAATTAGGAAGAATTGCATCTAATTTTTATAAAAATCCAGAAAAAGAATTAAAAATAATCGGTGTAACAGGAACAAATGGGAAAACAACAACAACCTATTTAATAGAGCAAATTTTAGGAGAAAATAAAGTTGCTAGAATAGGAACTGTAGAGTATAAAATTGGAGATGAGATAATAGAAGCTCCCAATACAACTCCAGAGTCTTTAGATATTATAAAAATGTGTAAAAAATCAGTGGATAAAGGATTAGAGTATTTAGTGATGGAAGTTAGTTCTCATGGACTGACAAGTGGAAGAGTAGATATGTTAAATTTTGATGTAGCTGTTTTTACTAATTTAACACCAGAACATTTAGATTATCATAAAGATATGGAAGATTATTTTAATGCTAAAAAAATACTTTTTGAAAAATTAAAAGATTCAAAAAATGGTGTAATTAATATAGATGACGAATATGGTAGAAGAATATATAAGGAGTTTGGAGGAATGACATACTCTTTAAAAGAAAAAGCTGATTTAGATCTTAGGTTGATAAAAGAGATAAATCCATCACTACTAGGAAAGTTTAATATGTATAATTTATTAGCAGCAATTGGAGTTGGGAAAATATTAAATATAAATCTAGATGTAATAAAAGAAAGAGCTCGAGAAATAAAAGGAGCGCCAGGTAGATTTGAACCAGTTTTAGCAGGGCAAGAATTTAAAATAGTTGTAGATTATGCTCACACAGGAGATGCATTAGAAAATATTTTACAAGGAGTTACTGATTTAAAAACTAGTGGTAAAATAATAACTGTATTTGGCTGTGGTGGAGATAGAGATAGAATAAAAAGACCTGTAATGGCAGAGATAAGTGAGAGATATAGTGATTTAGTAATAGTAACTTCAGATAATCCTAGAACAGAGGATCCTAATAAGATAATAGATGATATAATAAAAGGATTTAAAAATAAAAATTATATAGTGGAACTTGATAGGAAAGAGGCAATAAAAAAAGCAGTTTTAAAAGCTGAAAAAGATGATATAATACTGATAGCAGGTAAAGGGCATGAGACTTATCAAATTTTAGGAACGACAAAGATACACTTTGACGATAGAGAGATTGCCATAGAAGCAATAAAAGAATTAGAAGAGGTGAAATAATTGAAAATAGTTCAAGAAGTAAAAAAAGTTAAAATAGCGAATAAATTTGAAATTGGTGGAGACAATAGATTTACTTTAATAGCTGGTCCATGTGTAATAGAATCAGAAGAGTTAGTTATGGAAGTAGCTGAAAAAGTAAAGGATATTTGTGATAGATTAGGAATTAATTATGTATTTAAAGCATCTTTTGATAAGGCAAATAGATCTTCTATACATTCATATAGAGGACCAGGAATTGAAAAAGGATTAGAGATACTAAAAAAAGTAAAAGAAAGATTTAATATACCGGTAGTAACAGATGTACACGAAGCTTGGCAATGTAAAGAGGTTGCTAAAGTTGTAGACATAATTCAAATTCCAGCATTTTTATGTAGACAAACAGATTTACTTATAGCAGCAGCAGAAACAGGATTACCAGTAAATATTAAAAAAGGACAATTTTTAGCTCCTTGGGACATGAAAAATGTAGTTGTAAAAATGGAAGAGATGAATAATCCAAATATAATGCTTTGTGAGAGAGGATCAACTTTTGGATATAACAATATGGTTGTAGACATGAGAGGCTTTGGAGAGATGAGAAAGTTTGGATACCCAGTTGTATTTGACGTAACTCATGCAGTTCAAAAGCCAGGTGGATTAGGAACTGCAACATCAGGAGATAGAGAGTTTGTATTTCCTTTAATGAGAGCAGGATTAGCAATTGGTATAGATGCAATATTTGCAGAAGTTCATCCAGATCCAACAAATGCTAAATCAGATGGTCCAAATATGTTATTCTTATCAGATTTAGAGGAGATATTAAAAGTAGCTGTAAAAATAGATGATTTAGTAAAAGGAAGATAGTATGGACATAAAAAAAATAGCACAAGATTTATTTGATAAAGAGATTTGTGAACTAGAAAAAGTAAAAGATAAAATATCAGACTCATTAGAAATTGTTGTAAACTTAATACTAAATTCCAAAGGAAAAGTTGTAATAACAGGTATTGGAAAATCTGGAATTATAGGAAAAAAAATAGCAGCAACATTAGCATCTACAGGAACATTAGCTGTTTTTATGAACTCGGCAGAGGGGCTTCATGGGGACTTAGGAATGATAAATAAAAATGATATAGTAATAGCAATATCTAATAGTGGAAATAGTGATGAAGTTATTTCAATTATTCCATCAATAAAAAAAATTGGTGCAACATTGATAGCTATGACTGGTAACTCTAATTCAAGACTTGGAAAAGAAGCGGATGCTGTATTAGATATAGGTGTTGAAAAAGAGGGATGCCCATTGAATTTAGCTCCGATGTCTTCTACAACAAGTACTTTAGTTATGGGAGATGCATTAGCAACAGTATTAATAACTGCAAGAAACTTTAAGCCTGAAAATTTTGCCGTTTATCATCCAGGAGGAAGTTTAGGAAGAAGATTACTTATGAAAGTAAAGGATGTAATGCATAAGGATTTACCGATAGCTCAACTAACAAGTGATATGGATACAGTAATAATGACAATGACTAAAAAAAGACTAGGAGTAGTTTGTATTGTTGAAAATGATGAACTTTTAGGAATTATAACAGAAGGGGATATTAGAAGAGCCCTAAAGATGAAAGATAAATTTTTTACTTTAAAAGCTGAGGATATAATGACTAGAAATTATACTTATGCCACTGAAAATATAATGGCATTGGATGCTTTAGATCTTATGGAAAATAGAGAGAGTCAAATATCTGTATTACCTGTTTTGTCAGATAAGCAGATTGTTGGAGTTGTTAGAATTCATGACTTATTAAATGTAATAGGAAAATAGTTGACAAAAAAAGTAAAGTTTTATATAATAAAAAAGTAATATAAAGAAAAAGTAGGAGGAGTAAAAATGGTAACTAAAGATATGAATATTTTAGAAGCAGTTCAAAAGCATCCAGTAATTTCAATGGTATTTAAAAAGCATGGATTAGGGTGTGTAGGATGTATGGTAGCAGCTGGAGAAACTTTAGGAGAAGGAATTGCTGCTCATGGATTAGATGCAGATGCATTAATCGAAGAGATGAACATCTTAATAAAAGAATCAGAAGCTAAGTAAGAATTAAGTAAAAGGACTCTAATTAATAGAGTCCTTTTTTTAATTTCTTGCTAACCCTTAGAAAATTTGATATAATATATTTCAGAAAAAATTTATATATGAGGGAAAAGGGTATGGAATCTAATTTAAAAAAAATAAATGAGTCACTATTTTTTACTTTAACTTGTGACGAAGTAGGAACATATGTTTCTTTAGTAGACAGTAATGGGGATATAGTAGAAAATACAGTAGAATATGAGATTAGTGATGAAAATGATTTGAAAATTATTGATTTAATTCAAGAGATAAAAGAAGATAGCTTTTTCTCTGGGTGGGATAATGAAAAAAATGAACTATATATAGATGAAAATATAGAGATTTTAGATTATCTAAAAAGTAGTAAAAAAGTAGTTACAGGGGATATGAATCCAATTAAATGGGTTTTGAGTGGAAATAAAATAGTATTGAAAATTAATTTTGTAGAAGATGATTTTGATTTATGTGAAGGAAAGCTTCTTCTAAATGGTGAGAAAGACTTTAAAATAGTTTCAGATAACTATGTTTTAAGTGAAGACACACTTTATTGGATAGATCTTCCAAAAGATACTATACATATTTTAAAAGAGATGGAGTCGAAGTTTTCAAAACCAGAATTAGAAAAATATTTAACATTAGCATCATCTTTTGGTAGTGGAATAGAGATTGAATGTTTAGATTATGAAATTGTAGAAGATGGTAATTTAAAACCAGTTCAAGAATTAATAATAGAAAAAATATCTCAAGATAACAGTTTATATTTAAAAATAGGAGCATCAATTTCAACAATTGATTATGAATTTTTAAAAGCGCATAATCTAGATAAAGCTTTAGTTATAAAAGATGATTTAAAAAGAGTTGAAATAACAAGGGTTGAAGCAGCTTATTTAGATGAAACAGTGGAAGAGATTGTTAAAAATATTGTAAAACATCAAAAGAATTTAAAAATAAAATCGAGTTTTTATGTAGATGGAAACTTTATTATTTTACAAGAAAAATTAGCTAGAGAATTTGTTACACAAGAGCTTCTACAATTAGCGGGTAAGTATAAAGTTGTAGGAACAGATAATCTGAAAAAATATAGTGTAAAAGCTGTAAAACCAAAAGTAGTAGGAAACTTTAAACATGGAATAGACTTTTTAGAAGGTGATGTTCATTTAGAGATTGAAGGAGAAAAGTTCTCAATAGTTGATGTTTTAAATAGCTTTAAAAAAGATTCGTATATTGTTTTAAGTGATGGAACAAATGCACTTATTAATAGAAAATATATGGAAAAATTAGAGAGAGTATTTAAAGATAATGGAAAATCAAATGTAAAAATTTCTTTCTTTGATTTACCGATTATAGATGATTTAATTGAAGATAAAGTATTAGCAAATGAGATTAAAAAGACTAAGAGTTTTTATAGAGGTATTAATCAAATAGAAAATTATAATGCACCAACACCAATAATAAATGCTACACTTAGAGAATACCAAGAGTATGGTTATAAATGGTTAAGATATTTAATGGATAATAGTTTAGGTGGATGTTTAGCAGACGATATGGGTCTTGGAAAAACATTACAAGCAATAACATTAATAACAAGTTTACATTTAACACCTAAAAGAAAAACATTAATAATTATGCCGAAAAGTTTGATATATAACTGGGAAAGCGAAATAAGAAAATTTAGTCCAGATTTAAAATGTGGTATATATTACGGAAACTTTAGAGATAAAACAATTTTTAATAATGTAGAAGTAATTATAACAACTTATGGTACTGTAAGAAATGATATTGAATATTTAAAAGAGATGAAATTTGATTTAATAGTTTTAGATGAATCTCAAAATATAAAAAATGTAAATGCTCAAACAACAAAAGCAGTTATGTTATTAGATTCAAAATACAGACTAGCTTTAAGTGGTACTCCTATTGAAAATAATTTGGGAGAGTTATACTCTTTATTTAGATTTTTAAATCCATCGATGTTTGGAACTTTAGATGAATTTAATTATCACTATGCTAATCCAATTCAAAAAGAGAATGATAAGGAAGCAATAGAGGAATTAAAAAAGAAAATATATCCATTTATATTAAGAAGAGTCAAAAAAGAAGTTTTAAAAGATCTTCCTGATAAAATTGAAAAAACACTATTTATAGGAATGAATCCAGAGCAAAAAAGATTATACGAAGAAAGAAGAGCATATTATTATGGCATGATAAATAGCCAAATAAAAACTCAAGGATTAGGGAAAACACAGTTTTACATACTTCAAGCTTTAAATGAACTTAGACAATTAACAAGTTGTCCAGAGATGAAAAATCCTAACGTACTTTCTAGTAAAAGAGAGGTACTTATAAATAACGTTCAAGATGCAGTAGAAAATGGGCATAAGGTTCTTATATTTACAAATTATATAAAAAGTATTGAAAGTATAACATCTGATTTAAGAAAAAGAGGAATAAAATACTTAGAGATGACAGGAGCAACTAAAGATAGACAAGGTCTAGTAAATTTATTTCAAAAAGATAAAAAATATAAAGTTTTTGTAATGACATTAAAAACTGGTGGAGTAGGACTTAATTTAACAGCAGCGGATACTATATTTATTTATGATCCTTGGTGGAACAAAACTGTAGAGAATCAAGCTGTAGATAGAGCTTATAGACTAGGGCAAGATAGAACAGTATTCTCTTACAAACTAATATTAAAAGATACAATCGAAGAAAAAATATTAAAATTACAAGAAAGTAAAAGTCAGCTATTAGATAATTTAATTTCTGATGAGGGAGCGACTTTAAAAACTTTAACTGAGAAAGATATAGAGTTTATTCTTGGAGAATAGGAGATGGTATGGGAATAAGTAGAGATAGATTTAGAAAGGCTTTAAATGAAAGTTATTCAAAAGAGATTCTTTTTAAAATCTTTAAAAGATATTTCTTAGATTGGATAGCTGAAGGGTACATTGGAAGTAATTTAGGATTATTTGAAATTTCTTTAATATCAGAATCTACAAATAAGCAAACTTTTTTAGAACTGATGGAGCAAATGTACTCAAAAGAAGAGGTGTTTAAAGGTATTTTTTCTTCATTACCAAAAGAGGTTCAAGAGATATTTGAAAGTATAGCTTGGAAAGGTAAATTCAAAATAAAAGATAGAGATATTTATTTAAAAGATGAAGAAGGATACAATATAAAATCAGAATTAAAAGATGAATTCTTATTTTTTACTAAAAATGGAGATACCAAAAGAGGAGAATACTTAACACTAAACAATGATATAGTAAGAGTTATGAGACAATTTATGAATAAGCCAAAAGAGTACTATATTTATAAAGTTGGAAATTGTGATTGTGAGTTTAGAGAAAACAATGAAGAAAAAATACAAGAAAATTTAAGAAAATATTATTCTTTTTTTAAAGATGGAAAAATGCAACTTTCAAGTAGTGGAAAACTATTAAAGGAATCAAAGAATAATATGAAGAAGTACTGTAATATTCATGAGTACTATGAAGGGATAAAAGATTTAGAGTTTTTAAAAACAGAAACAATGGGACTATTTTTATTTCTTTTTAAAGATGAATATTTAAATGATGAATTTATAAGATCAAGTAACTTAAAAGCTATAGTAAAAGGGTTTTTAGATGGAAGTATTATAAAAAGTGAAGATAATACGTATATAAGTCTTTATTTAAATTATTTAAAGGGTATAAAAAATGTAGGCAAATCAAATGATGAAATAAAAAGAGGATTAGCAACAATAAGTAAAGTTTTATCAGAATTTCCAGATGATGGATTTGTATCTATTGATAATATAATAAAGAGTATACTTTATAGAGATGAGTTTATAGAAATAATTGATTTAGAATCAGCATTTGCAACATTATATATTAATGAAGCAAATTATGAGAGAACAAAAATAGTAGGATATGATAAATACTTAGCTTATGTGGTTGAGCCATTTGTAAAATCAGTATTTTTTATTTTAGCATCATTAGGAGTTTTAGAGATTTGTTATGAAAAACCTTCGTCAGCGAATTCACTATACTTAAAAAATGGGTATTTAAGCAAATATGATGGAATAAAGTATGTTAAATTTACAGAACTAGGTAGATATATATTTGATAGAGTATTAACATATGATTTTAAAGTTTTAGAGGATGAAGGAAAAATCGTTTTAGATGAAGATAGATTAATTGTTACTGTTATAGGAGAAAGTCCACTTAGAATGATGACTTTAGAAAAATTAGGTAATAAAATAGCACCAAATAAATTTAAAATATCTGAAGAAACTTTAACGAAAGGCTTGGAAAATTTAAATGAAGTACATGGTAAGATACAAGAGTTTAAAGAAAAAATAACCAATGATTTACCGATGAATTGGAATAGGTTCTTTGGAGACGTTATTGAAAAAACAGAGCTAATTACACATGTTCCTGATTATAAAGTTTTAAAATTAAAAAATGATAAAGAATTATTATCAGCAATAACAAAAGACAAAAGATTTAAGCCATTAATCTTAAAGGGTGAAGATCTTCACATAATGGTAAAAAAGGAAAATTTAGACGAAGTATCAGGTTTATTTAAAGAATACGGATACTTTGTGAACTTATAAAAATAGGATAAAGCTAAAAATAGCTTTATCCTATTTTATTTAAAAACAGATGTAAAGAGTTGTAAAAATGTGGTAAAATTAAAGTACGAATAATTTTAGGAGGTATATTTTATGAAGAATGCCTATTTTTATGAAGTACAAAAAATATATGAAAATATAAAAAGTAGAATAGAAGAAAGATTAGAAGAGTATAGAAAAATATGGAGAGATGGAGATAACAAAGATATCTTTTGTGAATTAGCTTTTTGTATTTTAACTCCTCAATCTAAAGCTAGAAATGCATGGAAAGCAATAAGTGAATTAAGAGATAATAATCTTTTATTTACAGGAAGTGAAGAGGAGATACTTCCATTTTTAAATATCGTTCGTTTTAATAGAACTAAAGCTAAGAATTTGTATATACTTAGAAAGCAAATGACAGATGAGAATGGGAAATTTATAACAAAAGATTTCTTTTCAACATTTAATTCAGCATTTGAGATGAGAGAGTGGATTGTAAAAAATATAAGAGGAATGTCATATAAAGAAGCTAGTCATTTTTTAAGAAATGTTGGTTTTGGTCAAGAGTTAGCAATTTTAGATAGACATATTTTAAAAAATTTAGCAGCTTTAGATGTGATAAAAGAGGTTCCTAAAACAGTGACTCCTAAATTATATAAAGAGATAGAGGAGAAATTAAAAAAATATTGTAAAGAGATAGATATTCCTATGGAGAATATAGATTTATTGTTATGGTATTTAGAAGCTAAAGATATATTTAAATAATGTTTAGTTAAAGAATTATTGATAAAAGTTGTACTACTATGGTATAATTTTTAACATGTTTAGGCAGTAATTTGTTAAAAATTTGGAGGAAAAAAATTGAAAAATGCAGTAATAATAACATACGGTTGTCAAATGAATGTCAACGAAAGTGCAAAAATAAAGAGTATCTTACAAAATATGGGATATAATGTAATCGAAGATGTATCAGAAGCAGATGCAGTATTTTTAAATACTTGTACAGTAAGAGAAGGAGCAGCTACTCAAATCTATGGAAAGCTTGGAGAGTTAATGGCTGTTAAAGAGGAGAGAGGAACAATCATAGGAATAACAGGTTGTTTTGCTCAAGAGCAAGGAGAGGAGTTAGCTAAAAAATTCCCAGTGATAGATATCGTAATGGGAAATCAAAATATTGGAAAAATTCCAACGGCAATTGAGAAAATAGAATCAGGAGATTTTAAACATGTTATTTATACAGGTGATGAGGACGACTTACCACCAAGATTAGATGCAGAGTTTGATTCTAAAAAAACAGCTTCAATTCCAATAACATATGGATGTAATAATTTCTGTACTTATTGTATAGTTCCTTATGTGAGAGGAAGAGAAAGATCTGTTCCAATGCCTCAAATATTAGATGAAGTTAAGGTTTTTGTAGAAAAAGGATATAAAGAGATTATGTTACTAGGTCAAAATGTAAATTCATATGGAAATGACTTAGAAACTGGTGAGAACTTTGCAGTATTATTAGAGGAAATCTGTAAGATAGAAGGAGAGTTTTTAGTTAGATTCGTTTCGCCACATCCAAAAGATTTTGGGGATGATGTAATTGATGTTATAGCTAGAAATGAAAAAGTTGCAAGATGTTTACATTTACCGTTACAGTCAGGATCATCAAGAATACTTAAGCTAATGAATAGAAAATACACTAAAGAGCAATATATAGAGTTAGCTGAAAAAATAAAGTCAAGAATTCCAGGTGTAGCATTAACAGCAGATATAATAGTAGGATTTCCACACGAAACAGAGGAAGACTTCTTAGATACTTTAGATGTTGTAGACAAAATTGGATTTGAAACTTCATTTATGTTTATGTATTCACCTAGAAAAGGTACAGCTGCAGCAAAAATGGATGGGCAATTAGATCAAGAAGTGAAGAAAGAGAGACTTCAAAGACTAATAGATTTACAAAATAGAAAATCAAAAGAAGCTAGCGATAGCTACAAGGGAAAAGTAGAAAGAGTTTTAGTTGAAGGGCCAAGCAGAAAAAATGAAGAAGTTCTGACAGGAAGAACATCAACTAATAAAGTTGTTTTGTTTGCAGGAGATAAAGAGTTAGAAGGAACATTTGTTAATGTAAAAATAAATGAGTGTAAAACATGGTCGCTATACGGAGAGATAGTAGACTAGTAACCTTGGAGGTACAATGGAGAAGTTAGAAAATTTTTTGCTAAAAGAGTTACAAGAGATTGCTAGACAAATGGATATTGATTATTCAAGTAGAACTAAAAAAGCAGAAATTGTAGAATTGATAAATGAAGCAATTGATGTTAAAGAGGGAATGCATTTGGCTTGGGGAAATCTTGAGGTAATGGCTGATGGATATGGTTTTTTAAGAAATACAAATGTTGAAAAAGATGTCTATGTATCAGCTTCACAAATAAGAAAATTTAAATTAAGAACAGAAGATTTTGTATTAGGTGAAGTAAGAGAGGCTGTTCAAGGTGAAAATAACTATGGACTTAGAAAAGTTCTTTTAATAAATAATGGAAGTATTCAAGAGGCTGAATCAAGAATACCATTTGATGAATTAATACCGGCTTATCCAACAGAACAGTTAAAATTAGAAACAGATGCAAAAAATATCTCTGGTAGAATAATAGATTTAATTGCACCGATAGGATTAGGACAAAGAGGACTAATAGTAGCACCACCAAAAGCTGGTAAAACAGTACTGATTAGTAATATTGCAAACTCTATAATAGAAAATAATAAAGATATAGAAGTTTGGATTCTTTTAATAGATGAAAGACCAGAGGAAGTTACAGATATAAAGGAAACTGTAAAAGGAGCACAAGTTTATGCTTCTACTTTTGATGATGATCCAAGAAATCATATAAAAGTTACTGAATCTCTTTTAGAAAGAGCGAAAAGAAAAATTGAAAATGGTGAGAACATAGTTATATTGATGGACTCTTTAACAAGATTGGCTAGAGCGTATAACATAGTAATACCATCAAGTGGAAAGTTAATTTCAGGTGGAATTGATCCAACAGCTCTATACTATCCGAAGAAATTCTTTGGATCAGCAAGAAATATAAGAAACGGTGGAAGTTTAACTATTTTAGCAACTGCTTTAGTTGATACAGGAAGTAAAATGGATGATGTTATATATGAGGAATTTAAAGGAACAGGTAACTTAGATATACATTTAGATAGAAATTTAGCAGAACTTAGAATATATCCATCTATAGATATTCAAAAATCTGGAACTAGAAAAGAAGAGCTTTTAATAGGGAAAAAGAAATTAGATTCTATTTGGAATATAAGAAGATATCTATCATCTCTAGATAAAGCTACTGCAACAAAAAAGTTAATTGATACTATTTCATCAACTGAAAGCAATGATAAACTTATAGAAATGTATGAGAAGTCTTTTGCAAGGGGGAAATAGTGAAAGAGATATTTAAAATATTTGCTATAATAATAGCAGCATTTATAGCTATGTTAATATTAGTTTTTAAACCTTATAAATCAGAAGTAGTAGATTTAAAAAAGTTTACGGAATATTATTCAGAGACAACTACTGTTGAAGATGGTGGTGGATTTGAACTTGTTGATGGCAATTTTTATACAATAGAGAAAGAGTATAAAATAGGTGAAGATGAATCGATAGAAGGAGTTCCTCTTGAAGATTTAGACTTAAAGCAAGCATATGAAATCCCAAAGCTAGAAAGTTATGTAGTCGCTAGTGGAGATACTTTAGGTGGAATAGCAGATAAAAATGGAATATCTTTAGAGGTTTTAAAGGCTAATAATCCAGGAATTTCCAATAATTTAAGAGCAGGACAAAAAATAAAAATCGTAAAATCTAATGGTGTTTTTTATAAAGTTAGAAGAGGAGATTCCCTTTTTAAAATAGCACTGGCTTATAAAATAGATGTGGATGATTTAAGAAAATATAATAATTTAAGAAATGATAATATAAGAGTTGGAGAAGAACTGTTTATATATAATCCAAGTGAAGAGAGTTTAAAAAGACTTACTCGTAGCGGAAGTGTAAACAGAACAACCGTACAGAAAAATTTTACAATGCCAGTAAAATGGGCAGGAGTGACAAGTCCTTTTGGTAAAAGATTTCATCCTGTTTTAAAAAGATATATTCAACACGCAGGAGTTGATATGAGAGCAAGGTATGTTCCTTTAATGGCGTCAAAGGATGGAACAGTGGTTTTTGCAGGATATATGACAGGTTATGGAAAAATAATTAAAATAAATCATGGCAATGGTTTTGAAACAAGATCAGCTCACCTAGATAAAATGTATGTAAAAACAGGTGATAGAGTTAAAGCTGGTCAAGTTATAGGGAAAACTGGAATGTCAGGAAGAGTAACAGGACCACACTTACATTTTGAAATTAGAAAGAACGGAAAAGCTAATAATCCAATGAATTATTTAGTTAGATAGCCCTAGGATTATACTAGGGCTTTTTTAAATTTTGCGAGAGGTGAAAAATGAGAGATTCTAAAGTTGTAAAAGTTGGAAATATATTGATTGGTGGTGGAAATGATGTTATTATTCAATCGATGACAAATACTCCAACAACAGATGTAGAAAAAACAGTTAATCAAATAAAAAAGCTTCAAGAAGAAGGATGTCAATTAGTTAGAGTTACAGTAAATACAGAAGAAGCTGCGAAAAAAATAAAGGAAATAAAAGAGAAAATAGATATACCATTAGTAGCTGATATACATTTTGATTATAGACTAGCTTTATTAGCTATAGAAAATGGAATTGATAAGTTAAGAATTAATCCAGGAAATATAGGTAGTGATGAAAAGGTCGAAATCGTGGTTAAAAAAGCTATGGAAAAAAGTATACCGATTAGAATAGGTGTAAATTCAGGATCATTAGAAAAAACAATATTAGAAAAATATGGAAAACCAACATCAGATGCCATGGTAGAGAGTGCTTTATATCATATGAGACTTTTAGAGAAATTTAATTTTACAAATATAATAATTTCTTTGAAATCGAGTAATGTAAAGATGATGGTTGAAGCCTATAGAAAACTAGCTAAGTTGTGTAATTATCCTCTACATTTAGGTGTTACAGAAGCAGGCACAGCATTTCAAGGGACTGTAAAATCAGCTATTGGAATAGGTTCTTTGCTAGTTGATGGAATTGGCGACACAATTAGAGTTTCTTTAACAGAAGACCCTGTAGAGGAGATTAAAGTTGCAAAAGAGATATTAAAGGTTTTAGGATTAAAAGAGGTTGGTGTAGAGATTGTATCTTGTCCAACTTGTGGAAGAACTGAGATAGATTTGATAGGACTTGCACATCAAGTGGAAAAAGAGTTTGAAAAAGTGGATAAAAAAATAAAAATAGCCGTTATGGGGTGTGTTGTAAATGGACCTGGAGAAGCTAAAGAAGCTGACTATGGAGTAGCGGGTGGAAAAGGAGTTGGAGTTTTATTTAAAAAAGGTGAGATAATTAAAAAGGTTGATGAAGGGGATATTCTAAAAGAGTTAAAAAAATTAATCGAAGATGATTTTAATTAAAACTTTTTTAAGAATTTTGTAGTCTAAAATTATAAAGCTAAAATAATGAGGTATTTAAATGGATTTTGATCAGATATATAATGAGTATTTTGATAGAATATACTATAAAATACTATCAACAGTAAAAAATGCCGAAGATGCCGAAGACATAGCTCAAGAAGTATTCATTAGTGTTTATAAAAATCTTAAAGGCTTTAGAGAAGAGAGTAATATTTATACTTGGATTTATAGAATTGCTATAAATAAAACGTATGATTTTTTTAGAAAGAAAAAGCTAAATCTAGAGTTAAATGATGAGATTTTAAGTGTTGAAAGTAATGAAGACTTTAATATTCCAATCCTTTTAGAGGAGAAGTTAAAAGAACTACCTTTCCAGGAGAGAGAGATAGTTGTTTTAAAAGATATATATGGCTATAAACTGAGGGAGATTGCAGATATGAAAGAAATGAATATATCAACAGTAAAAACGATATACTACAAGGCAATTAAAGACATGGGAGGTGTGATATAAATGGTATCTCCAAAAGAGAGAGTAAGAGCGAATATTTATAAATCATTACTAGAAGAGGAGAAAAAAAGAAATAAAAAAATCTCATTTTTTTCTTTGTCTCTTTTTGTAGTTGGAGTCTTTACAGGGACATCTTATGATTTAGTTAAAAGAAATATTTCTCCTACAGAGAAGTTGGTAGCTTTAGAAAGTGGAGAGCTACAAAGAAAAGTTTCAGATAAAAAAGAGATTGGTTTTACAATCGATGATTTATTTCAAGCTGATGAAATAAAAATAAACAAAAGAGATTTTAATACTGAAAATCTTTTTGTAACAGATCTACAAATTTAGTGGAGGATTTTATGAAAAAAATAGTGATGGGACTGTTGGAGTCTTTACAGGGACATCTTATGATTTAGTTAAAAGAAATATTTCTCCTACAGAGAAGTTGGTAGCTTTAGAAAGTGGAGAGCTACAAAGAAAAGTTTCAGATAAAAAAGAGATTGGTTTTACAATCGATGATTTATTTCAAGCTGATGAAATAAAAATAAACAAAAGAGATTTTAATACTGAAAATCTTTTTGTAACAGATCTACAAATTTAGTGGAGGATTTTATGAAAAAAATAGTGATGGGACTGTTGATACTTGTATTTAGTGTATCAGCCTATGCAACATCGGGAATAGGGATAGTTAAAGATGACGATTTCAAAGCTGTAGGGGTAAGTCAAGATAATATCGATAGAGTTAAGGTTATAATTGAGCAAGCTAGTATTCAATATAAATTAAAAACATTGGATAAAAAAGCATTAGAGATTGAAATTAATAAATACATTTTGGATGGCACAGAAAAAAATCTTGAAAAATTAAATGAATTAGTAGAGAAGGTTGGACTTTTAGATGCAGAAATTATAAAGGACAGATTGAAGTATCAAATAGAAGTTCAAAAATATATAACAACAGATCAGTACTTGAAAGCTAGAGAGTTATCGTTAAAAAGAATATCACAATCAAGAGAAAAACAATAGTTAAAAATCTTCTTCCTTAATAATAATGGAAGAAGATTTTTTATTTTATTTTTAAAGTAAGTATGGTATAATTTATAAGTTAAAGTATAGATATAAAAAGGAGTGAAGATAGTGTTTACTAAATTAGAAGAAGTTGTAGTAAGGTTTAATGAGTTAACAGAAGCTTTAGGTTCTCCAGAAGTTTTAAGTAATCCCAAAAAAATGATGGAGTGTAATAAAGCATTAAATGATATAACACCTATCGTTGAAAAGTACAAAGAGTATAAAAGATATCAAGAAGATTTAGAGTTTATAAAAGAAAATATCAGAGGAGAAAAAGACTCTGATATGAGAGAAATGATGCAAGAGGAATTAAAAGAGATTGAGGAAATAATTCCTAATCTAGAGCAAGATATGAAAGTATTATTACTTCCAAAAGACCCTAACGATGATAGAAACGTTATAATAGAGATTAGAGGTGGAGCAGGAGGAGACGAAGCTGCTTTATTTGCTGGAAACTTATTTAGAATGTATATGAGATATGCTGAGAGACACAAATGGAAAGTTGAAATAATAGAGAAACAAGAAATTGGTGTTGGAGGAATAAAAGAAGCTGTATTCTCAATAAATGGTCAAGGAGCATACTCAAGACTTAAGTTTGAATCAGGAGTTCATAGAGTGCAAAGAGTACCTGAAACTGAATCATCAGGAAGAATACACACATCTACAGCAACAGTTGCAGTTTTACCAGAGGTTGATGAAGTTCAAGACGTAAAAATAAACTCATCAGATTTAAAGATTGATACATTTAGAGCCTCAGGAGCGGGAGGACAGCACGTTAACATGACTGACTCTGCAGTTAGAATAACACATCTACCAACAGGAGTAATTGTTCAGTGTCAAGATGAGAGATCACAGTTAAAAAATAGAGAAAAGGCTATGAAACACTTAGCTTCAAAACTTTATGAGATGGAGTTAGAAAAGCAAAGATCAGCTGTTGAAAGTGAAAGAAGACTTCAAGTTGGATCAGGAGATAGATCAGAAAAAATAAGAACATACAACTATCCACAAGGAAGAATAACAGATCATAGAATCAAGTATACAGCACATCAATTAGAAGCTTTCTTAGATGGAGATATAGATGATATGATAGATGCTCTAACTACATTTGCTCAAGCAGAAATGCTTTCAAGTTCAGCGGAGTAATTATGAAATTATTAGATATATTAAAATTTTCTGAGGAGTATTTGAAAAAATACTCCTTTTCAAAACCCAGATTAGAAAGTGAAAAGATAATATCTCATGTATTAAATTTAGAAAGAATAACTCTTTACGCTTATTTTGACATGGAACTTAATTTAGAGCAAAAAGATAAAATAAAAAATTATTTGAAAGCTATGGCTAGAAATAGATTAACTTTTGATGAACTTCCAAAAGAAGAGATAAGTCTAGTTGAAGAGAAAGATTGTAGTTCTGAGAATAGAGAACTATTACAAAAGAGTATAGAATATCTGAATAAAAATGATGTAAAAGATAGCAAGTTAGATGCAGAGTATATATTTGCTCATGTTTTAAAAGTCAAGAGAACAATGCTATTTATGAATTTGAGAAAAGAGATTGCTTTAAAAGAAAAAGAAGAGATAAAAGATTTGCTTTATAAAAGAGCAAAGGAAAAAAAGCCTCTACAATACCTTTTAGGAGAGTGGGAGTTCTATGGATTACCTTTTAAAGTTGACGAGAGAGTTTTAATACCAAGGGCAGATACAGAAATTTTAGTAGAGCAGTGTAAATTTATTTTAAGTGAGATAGAGAATCCAAAAGTATTAGATATAGGAACTGGAAGTGGAGCAATATCTGTAACTATAGCTAAAGAGGTTCCAAGTGCTATAGTTTTAGGAGCAGATATAAGTACAGATGCTTTAGAAGTTGCTGTGGAAAATAGAAAGATTAATAATGTAGAGAGTAATTTAAAATTTATTAAGTCAGATGTTTTCTCAAATATAAAAGAGAATGATTACGATATGATTATCTCAAATCCCCCATATATACGTAAAGAAGAATATGAGGAGTTAATGCCAGAAGTTAGACAGCACGAACCACAAGGTGCTTTAACAGACAATGGAGATGGTTATTATTTCTATAAAAAAATATCAGAAGAATCTCCAAAATATCTTAAAGATAAAGGTTACTTAGCTTTTGAAGTGGGATATAACCAAGCACACGAAGTAAGTCAATTTATGAAAAAAGCTGGATTTGAAATAATAGCAATTGTAAATGATTATAGTGGAATAGAGAGAGTAGTAATAGGAAGAAAGAGTGGTGAAGAGGATGTCAACAAAGTTAGTTGATTATGATTATCATTTACCAGATGAGCTTATAGGTCAAAAACCTAGAGAGCCTAGAGATCACTCTAAATTAATGGTAGTAGATAAAGAAAATCAAACATTAGAACATAAAACTTTTTTTAATATAATAGACTATTTAAAACCAGGAGATGTTTTAGTAAGAAATTCAACAAAAGTTATACCAGCTAGACTTTTTGGAAAAAAAGAAACTGGTGGAGTTTTAGAAATACTTTTAATAAAGAGAGTAAGCTTAGATACTTGGGAGTGTTTACTAAAGCCTGCTAAAAAATTGAAAGTAGGACAAAAACTTGAAATAGGTGAAAATAAAGAGTTAGTGGCTGAGTTATTAGAGATAAAAGAAGATGGAAATAGAGTTTTAAAATTTGAATATGAGGGTGCATTTGAAGAAGTATTAGATAAGCTTGGAAAAATGCCATTACCTCCATATATTGTAGAAGCTTTAGAAACGAAAGAGAGATATCAAACAGTTTACGCAATAAAGGGAGAATCAGTTGCGGCACCTACAGCGGGGTTACATTTTACAAAAGAACTTTTAGAAAAAATAAAAGAAAAAGGTGTTGAAATATTAGATGTATTCTTAGAAGTTGGTTTAGGAACGTTTAGGCCAGTTCAAACTGAAGATGTTTTAGACCACAAAATGCATGAGGAAATTTTTGAAATTCCTTCGTATACTGTTGAGAGAATAAAAAAGGCAAAAGAAGAGAATAGAAGAATAATAGCTGTAGGAACAACAACTGTTAGAGCATTAGAGTCATCTGTGGATACAGATGGAAATTTAATTTCAAAAACAGGAAGCACAGAGATATTTATATATCCAGGATATAAATTTAACGTTATAGATGCATTAATAACTAACTTTCATTTGCCAAAATCAACACTTCTTATGTTAGTATCAGCTCTTTCAAATAGAGAGTTTATGTTAGATGTATATAAAGAAGCTGTAAAAGAGGAGTATCATTTCTTTAGTTTTGGAGATGCAATGTTTATTTATTAATAAAAAAGAGGTGAAAAGATGAGAATAATAGCAGGAGAAGCAAAGGGAAAGAGATTGGAGTGTAGAAAAGGAACAGATACAAGACCTACTCAAGATAGTATAAAAGAATCTCTATTTTCAATAATTGCTCCATATATAACTGATGCTAGATTCTTAGATCTTTTTAGTGGTACAGGAAATATAGCTTTAGAAGCTTTGAGTAGAGGAGCAAAAAGAGCTGTAATGATAGAAAAAGATCAAGAAGCATTAAAATATATAATAAAAAATATTAATAATTTAGGATATGAGAATAAATCAAGAGCTTATAAAAATGAAACTTTAAGAGCTGTTGAGATTTTAGGAAGAAAAGGTGAAAAATTTGATATAATTTTTATGGATCCTCCTTATAAAGATGAGGTTTGTGAAAGAGTTATGAGAGCTATATCAAAAGCTGGATTATTAGCAGAAAATGGATTAATAATTTGTGAGCATCATATGTATGAAGATATGTCTGAAGAGGTTGGAGAATTTAAAAAAACTGATGAAAGAAAATATGGAAAAAAAGTTGTGACATTCTATACAAGATAAAAAGAGGGAGGATCCATGAAAAAAGATAGTTTTGAGTATAATATTAATGAAATTGATATAATAATTGAAAAATTAGATAAAGGTGAGTTATCTTTAGACGAGTCAATTAAAGAGTATGAAAAAGCTATGAAGTTGTTAAAAAAATCCTCAGATATTTTGAATAAAGCAGAGGGTAAAATAATAAAAGTAACTTCAGAAGATAATAACATTCAACTAGAGGTTGATGAAAATGCTTAAAAATTACTTAAAAACTAAAAGAGAACTAGTGGATTCAAATATAGAATATCATTTAAATAAATTAGAATACCCAAATGTAATAGCAGAAGGTATGAGATATTCTGTTTTAAATGGTGGGAAAAGATTAAGACCAATTTTATTGTTGATGGTTTTAGAACTTTTCAATAAAAAAATAGATTTAGGATTACCAATAGCTGTTGCAATAGAGATGATTCACTCTTATTCTTTAGTTCACGATGATTTACCAGCTCTTGATAACGATGAGTATAGGAGAGGAAAATTAACAACTCATAAAAAATTTGGAGAAGCTGAAGCTATACTGATAGGAGATGCACTATTAACACACTCGTTTTCTGTTGTAGCAGATGAAACAAAGGGAATAACTCCAGATAAACTTATAAAAATAATAGGTATGATATCAAGATATGCTGGAATAAATGGTATGATTGGTGGACAAACAGTAGATATAGAAAGTGAAAAAAAGAGAGTATCTTTAGAAACTTTAAAATATATTCATGAAAATAAAACGGGAAAATTAATAAAATTACCAATAGAAATAGGTGCGATAATTTCAGATGCTACTGAAGAGGAGTATAAAGCTTTAGAGAAATATGCTAATGGAATAGGGTTAGCTTTTCAAATTAAGGATGATATATTAGATATAGAAGGAGATTTTGAAAAGATTGGAAAACCTATTGGTAGTGATTTGGAATTAGAAAAAACAACTTACCCAAGTATATTTGGAATAAAAAAGAGTAAAGAGATATTAAATGAAGTTATTTTAGAGGCTAAGAAAAGTTTAAATATTTTTTCAGAAGAAAAAGTTCGAATCTTTTTAGAATTAGCAGATTATATAGGAATTAGAGAGAATTAAAAAGGGAACCATTATTGGTTCCCTTTGCTTTTATTTTGTAACTCAGCTTTTCTAGTATTTTCACCATTTAAAATATAGATTAAATCACTTGCTAAATGTATTATATGATCTGATAATCTTTCAAATTTTTTATCTAGAAGCATAAGTTCAGATCCTCCAACAACATTATCTGGAGTTTCCTTCATTTTAGTAAGAAAATAATCAGTATTAGCATTAATTAAATCATCAATCTCTTCATCTAAATAAAGAACATTATATAGTAAACGTACATCTTCATTTAAAAAAGCATCTACGTACATTTGGAAAAGACCTCTAATTTTTTTTGCTATTGGTAAAACTTTTTCACTCAAAGCATAAGCTAAATTTGGAGATTTTTTTTCAATATCTTTTATTAAAGATAGATTTGCTTTTAAAAGATCTCCCATTCTTTCAAGTACCCTTACACTATTGATAATCATTACTAATTTTCTAAGATTTTTGGCAGCAGGTTGAAATCTAGCCATTGTAATAATAGAATCTTCTTTTAGTTTTACTTCGAAAGAGTTAATAAAATCTTCTATCATTTTAGCCTCTCCATAAAGAGTAGGATCAAAGCTATTATTTTGTAACATTTCTAAGTTTACATCGAAATTTCTACCAACATATTTTAATGTTTCTAAATAGTGTTCATCTAAAGCTTTTAAAGATTCGTTTAAAGTTCTCATAAAATCTCCTTTTTATCCAAATTTTCCTGTTATATAATCTTCGGTTTTCTTAACGCTAGGTGTTGTAAAGATTTTTGAAGTTTCATCAAATTCTTCTAAAACACCTTGGTAAAAAAATCCAGTATAGTCAGATATTCTTGATGCTTGTTGCATATTATGAGTAACAATAACTATACTATAATTTTTTGCAAGTTCAACAATTAACTCTTCAATTTTAGCAGTTGAAATCGGATCAAGAGCTGAAGTAGGCTCATCCATAAGTAGTATTTCAGGGTTAATAGAGATAGCTCTAGCTATACAAAGTCTTTGTTGCTGTCCTCCTGATAGACCAAGAGCAGATTGATGAAGTTTATCTTTTACCTCATCCCAAAGAGCAACTGCTTTAAGAGATGATTCTACAATTTCATCTAATTTTTTCTTATTAGTTTCTCCATGTAATTTTGGAGCATAAACTAAATTTTCATAAATAGATTTAGGGAATGGATTTGGTTTTTGGAAAACCATTCCCACTTTTTTTCTAAGTTCAACAATATCAAACTGTTTATCAAAAATATTTTGATCATCAAGTAAGATTTCACCTTCATACTTAACACTTGATATAAGATCATTCATTCTATTTAAAGATCTTAAAAATGTTGATTTACCACATCCAGATGGACCAATAAGTGCTGTAACTTTATTCTTCATTATATCCATATTTATATCTTTTAAAGCTTTGAAATCACCATAATAAAAGTTAAAGTTTTTAACAGATATTCTAACGTCTTGTTTCATACTATATATTCCTCCAAAATTATACGAGATTATTATTTTTCAAACTTGTTTCTAATATACGCCCCAATCAGGTTAAATCCTACAGTTATAAATACAAGAACAAATAGAGTTCCATGCATGTTGCTTTGAGGCATGTTTGGTACTTGTGTTGATATAACGTAAAGATGATAAGGTAATGCCATAACTTGATCAAATATTGATTGTGGCAAGAATGGCAAATAGAATGCTGCAGCTGTAAATAAAATAGGTGCAGTCTCTCCAGCAGCTCTTGAAATACTTAAAATAACTCCAGTTGAGATTCCAGGTAACGCAGCAGGAATAACAACTTTAGAAATTGTTTCCCATTTTGTAGCCCCAAGAGCAAGGGATGCTTCTCTTAAACTATTTGGAACAGCTAAAAGTGCTTCTCTTGTAGCTGTTATTATAACAGGTAAGCACATAATACCTAAAGTCAAAGATCCAGATAATATTGAAACACCTAATTTGAAATAGATAACGAATAATGCCATCCCAAAAAGACCATAGATGATACTAGGTATTCCAGCTAAATTAATAATAGTTAAGTTAATCAATCTTGTTAATATGTTATCTTTAGAATACTCAACAAGATATACTCCAGTAAAAATTCCAAATGGAACTGAAACAGCTATAGTTCCAAGAGTAAGGTAAATTGTACCTACAATAGCAGGAAAGATTCCCCCTGCTCTCATTCCTCTTTTAGGAATTTCAGTTAAAAATTCCCAAGAAATTGAAGGAACACCTTTGTATATAATATATCCTAAGATTAAAAAGATAGGTACTACTGCTAATAAAGCAACTGCTTTAATAAAGAGTTCAATAGCTACTCCACTTTTTCCTTTTAAAATTTTCATCTTAATATTCCTCCTATTTACCCATCAGTTTTCTTGATTTTCTAATATACTTATCTGCAATACTATTTGTTAAGAAGCTTATTGCAAATAATACTAAACCAATAGCGAATAAAGCATGATAGTGTTGACTGCCTTGAACAACTTCTCCCATTTCAGCTGCAATGGTAGCTGTTAAAGTTCTAACAGGAGATAGTGGAGATGTTGCCATAATTGGAGCATTTCCAGTTATCATAAGTACAGCCATAGTTTCACCAATAATTCTTCCAAATCCTAACATAATACCTGCAAAAATTCCAGGAAATGCAGCAGGTAAAAGAACTTTGAAAACTGTCTCAAGTTTATTAGCTCCAAGAGCTAGAGAAGCTTCACGGTAAGATTTATCAAGAGCATTTAATGCATCGTCAGATAAACTTACTATAGTAGGAATAGCCATGAAAGAAAGCATAATTCCTCCAGTTAAAGCATTTAGTCCACTAGGTAAATGGAAAGAATCTTTTATAAAACCAGATAAAACATATAGTCCTAAATAACCTAGTACAACTGAAGGTAAAGCTGACATTGTTTCTATAATAATTTTAATAATTTTTTTAGTTTTCTTATTAGCAAACTCAGACAAATATATTGTAGTTATAATACCAATAGGAACAGAGATACAAAGTGCAACTAATGTAACCCAAAATGATCCAACTAACAGCGGTAAAAGCCCATATTTACCCGAAAGAGATATCCATTCTGTTCCAAAGAAAAATTTTGAAAGAGGATAATCTTTAAAAAAAGATAAACTATTAACTAAAATGAAAATAAATATAAGTATAACAATTAGAATGTTAAAAATTCCAACAACAGAGTGAACTCCATTCATAAAAGAATCTTTAACTTTTCTTATATTATGCATGATAACCTCCTAAATCTATGTTAAAAAATTAAAAAAAATTTAAACTAATTTTAAACTTAAATTAAACTATATACAGATATAATATATGCTACTTGTTAAAATAAGATTAATTGTATGTAAAAAAACTGTAAAATTTTTTTTACAGTTTTTTTACATTAAATTTAAATTAGATTAACATTAATGTTCTATACTATTTTCAAGAATAAAAAATTAAGAATGAAAATAAAGATAAAATTATAGGAGGAGTTTAAGAATGAAAATGAAAAGGTTTTTTCTAATGGGGTTAATGGCTATGATGGGAGTATGTTCAACAACAGCAATGGCATCAAAAGTTGTTCAAGTAAAAGGATCAGATACAATAGTAAATGTTTCTCAATATATTGCTGAAGAGTATATGGGTAAAAATAAAGATGCTAGAATTGCTGTTACAGGTGGAGGATCTGGAGTGGGAATTTCATCTTTAATAAATGGAACTGCAGATATAGGAATGGCATCTAGAAATATTAAAGATAAAGAGATGAAAGCAGCAGAAGAGAAAGGGTTAAAATTAAAAGAAGTTGTTTTAGGATATGATGGTATAACAGTAATAGTAAATGATTCAAATAAAGTAAATGATTTAACACACCAAGATTTAGCTAAAATCTTTAGAGGAGAGATTACTAATTGGAAAGAGCTTGGTGGAGATGATGCTACAATAGTTGTTTTATCAAGAGATTCATCATCTGGAACACATGAATTTTTTAAAGAACACATTATAAGAGAAGAAAATACAAAAAAAGATGCAGAATATGGAAAGAATACTCTATATATGCCTTCAAATGAAGCTATAAAACAAGAAGCAAAGAATAATAAATATGCAATTGGATATATAGGAATGGGATACATGGACAAATCTGTAAAGAGCTTAAAAGTGGATTCAATAGAGCCTAGTGTACAAAATGTAGCGGATAAAAAATACCCAATAGCAAGAGAAATCTATTGGTATGTTATAGATACAGATAATAAAGATGTAAATGGATTAGTTGACTTTGCATTATCAGCAGATGGACAAAGAGTAGTTGCTGATGAGGGATTCGTTCCAGCAAAATAGTAGATATAGGTGTCCTAATGAAAAAAGGACACCTTTTTTATATTTATGATATAATAAAAAGAAAAAATAAGGAGAGATGATATGAAGGTACTAGTAGTTGAAGATGATTTAGAGATACAGGCGTTAATAAACTATTATTTCACAAAAGAGGGCTATAAAGTAACTGTGGCTTCTGATGGATTAGAAGGTTTGAAGTATTTAAAAAAAGACAAACATGAATTAATCATCTTAGATTTAATGTTACCTAATTTAGATGGAATAAATTTTACGAAGATTGTAAAAGAGATGGAAGATGAGTATGGGACTCCGTATATAGTTATGTTAACTGCTAAGACAGAGGTTGAAGATGTATTAAAAGGTTTAGAGATTGGAGCAGATGACTATATGAAAAAACCATTTGATCCAAGAGAGCTTTTACTGAGAGGAAAAAAACTTCTTAATCAACAGGAAAAAAATAAAAAAATAAGAAATAGATTTTTAGATTTAGAGATAGATGAAGATAAACATTTGGTTACAAATAATGGTGAAGAAGTAGAGTTATCTAAGAAAGAGTATGATTTACTTTTACTTTTAGTTAAAAATAAAGGGATTGTAGTAAGTAGAGAGAAAATTTTAGATAAAGTTTGGGGAAGTAATTATTATTCAGGAGATAGAACTGTAGATGTGTACATATCTAAATTGAGAGAAAAGATACCATTTTTAACAGAGTGTATAAAAACAGTGAAAGGAGTAGGATACAGATTAGAAGAAAAGAGATAATTGCTTTATTCTTTATAGTTATGATTGAGATAATTTTTGTAATAACTAATATATCATTTTTATCTCACTTATATAAAGATGGAGTGAAAAATAGCTTAAAAGAAAATGTTTTTATCATATCTAATTTAATAAAGGAGTATGACAAAAAAGATTATCAACAAATATTTGAAAATTCTGATATGAG
The DNA here is from genome assembly GCF_947038635.1 of uncultured Cetobacterium sp. Taxonomy (GTDB): domain Bacteria; phylum Fusobacteriota; class Fusobacteriia; order Fusobacteriales; family Fusobacteriaceae; genus Cetobacterium_A. Next base: position 39,209 of record NZ_CAMQXC010000005.1, read on the forward strand.
ATTTAATATAATCGGCTTAAATGGAAGAGTTATATATGATTCAAGAAAATATAATGAAGAAGGAAAGTTAGAGAATCATAGCAATAGAAGAGAAGTTTTAGAAGTTAAAAATACTGGAATAGGATTTGATATAAGAAAAAGTAGTATTTCAGATGAGACTATGGCATATTATGCAGTTGAAAGAACTAATAAAGAGGGAGAAAAAGTAGTTGTAAGAGTTTCTAAAAATTATGGAGATACTTTAAAAATGCTAAAGATAATTCTGGTTGCAGAACTTTTATTTTTTACATTTTTGAATTTTATAATACATGCTTTTTATAAAAAATATTTAAAAAGAGATTTGTATAGAAAGATAGAAGTTATTGAAGATTTTTTAAAAGAAAAAGGAGATGGAGAAAATTTATATTTTGAAAAAGATCCGTGGATTCTAAATTTATGGGATATTGTTCAAAAGTGGCAAAAACAAAATTTAGAAAATATAGTTAGCCTTAATAGAGAGAAAAGAATTTTGCATCAAATAATAACTTCGATAGATTCTTCTATATGTCTTTTTGATGAAAATTTACAATTGATAATTAAAAACAGTAGATTTAATTATCTTTATGAAAAGGACAAAATGAGCTATTTGAATTTGATAAAAGATATCGAAATTATAGATATAGTAAAAAGAAGTGTAAGAGAGAAGCAAAATCAAAAATCAGAAGTTTATATACTGAGATTAAAAAGATATTTTAGTGTGAGTGTTAAATTTTTAGATCAAGACCAAAGATATTTGTTATCTATAAAAGATATAACTCAAACTAAAGGAATGATAGAAGTTCAGAAAACATTTATAAGTAATGTAAGTCATGAGTTGAAAACACCTTTAACAAATATAAAAGGTTATGTAATTGCATTAGAAGATGCACCTGAACCATTGAAAGTTCAGTTTATAAAAACTATAAAAAATAATATAGACAAATTAGAAAATATAATTGCAGATTTTTTGAATATAAGCAAAATAGAAAGCTCAAATATTGTTAATATCGAAAAAGTTCCAGTAGCAAGATTAAAAACTGAGTTACATGCAATATTAAATGAAAGAATAAAAACAAGTGATGCTAATATAACTTATAGTCTAAACCTTTTAAATAAAGAAGGAGAGTTAAAAATTGATTTTGAGAAAGTCTTAACTATTTTAAAAAACTTAGTTGAAAATGCTATTATATATAGAGGAGATTTAAGACCTGAAATAGAGATTTCAATAATAGAAACGAAAAGTATGTATAAAATAGGTGTAAAAGATAATGGAGTAGGAATTTCTCCAGAAGATGTGGAGAAAATATTTGAAAGATTTTATAGAGTAGATAAAGCTAGAACAAGTAATAAGGCTGGAACCGGACTGGGGCTTTCTATTGTAAAAGAACTTGTAGAAAGATGTGGAGGAAAAATAGATGTTATTTCTAAAGAAGGAAAGGGAACTATTTTTATATTTACAATCTTGAAATAAGAATTTACAAATTAAAATAGGTATGCTATAGTAAATTAGAACAAAACAACCAAAAAGGGGGATAAGATGGCTAAGATAAAAAATATAGTAGTTGCACATGCAGCTCAAATGAGTCAACAAGTAGGAGGAGCTGTAGATATATTTGGCTCTTTTGATAATATAATTCAACCAATATTTCCTCATCCTATGATGAGATTATCAATTGTTTTAACTTTTGAGGAGATTACAAAACCAACAGTTTTTGAAGTTAGATTGAATGGACCTGATGATGATTTAATATCAAGAGGAGAGTTAACACCAATGGTAGATCCTTTAGGTGTTGGAAAAAAGATTGTAGATATTGATAGATTTTTAGTTAAAACAAGAGGAAGATACACAATAGATATATTTGAAAAAGAGGGAGAAGAGCTAAAGTTTTTAAAAACAGAAACTTTATTTATAGCAGAGTATCCACCACAAAGAAAATTTAGTCCAGAACAAGTAGAAGAGATTTCTAAAAATGATGAGTTAATTAGAAGTGTAAAAACAGAATTTAAACCGTTTGGATTTGAGAATGCTATAAAAATTCAACATAATTTATTAAAAGATGCTCCTATAGAAGATGGATTCTTAGCTATTCCTGAAAATGACAGATTAGAGTTTGATGGTCAAGTAGTAGAATTAACTGGAGTTAGAAGACAAATTGAGTGGATGTTTGGAAATCCTATTCCAAAAGAGGAAGAAAATAAAGAGGAAGTAACTGAAACAACAGGTACTGAAGAAAAATAGTTAATTAAAGCTGCTTTTAAAGCAGCTTTTTTTTTGAAAATAAAAAAAGTATTTGACAATTAATAAAAAAAATGATACTATCTTTGTGTACGGAAGGTTATCCTAATTGGTAAGGAACCGGTCTTGAAAACCGGCGTCGCAAGACTTCAGAGTTCGAGTCTC